>NZ_PDZF01000021.1:0-36309 GCF_002743425.1 Sporosarcina sp. P7
GCTAGCCGAATATATCTCCTATTACAACTCCAAACGTATTAAATCAAAATTAGGGATGAGTCCGATAGAATATCGGACACACCACCAGCTTAGTGCGTAATAAAACTTGTCCAACTTTTGGGGGTCACTTCAAAAGCGTCCCCCTCTGAAGCGCAAATCCCCACCCCAACACTAAGTCCACCCATCCCAAAACAAACTTAGGAAAAAAGATACAGCGCACCATTTGCACCTAGCTTTTTACAATGTTAAAATGGAGTGTGGCTTAAATATACTTAGACAACGAACTTACAACTGGCAGGTGCGTCCTGCTAATTGATGAAGCTATGAGGATGTGACGATAAATGCTTGGCGTATTGAATAAAATGTTCGATCCAAACAAACGTGACTTAAAACGACTTGAGAAAATTGCCGATCAAGTAGAATTATTGGCTGAGGATATGGAAAAACTGTCAGACGAACAATTGACAGCGAAAACAGAGGAATTTAAAGAGCGCTATCAGCAAGGCGAAACCATTGAAGATTTGCAACCTGAAGCGTTTGCTGTCGTTCGTGAGGCTTCTCGCCGCGTGCTCGGGTTATATCCGTTCCGCGTGCAAATCATGGGTGCTGCAGCGCTGAACGAAGGGAATATTGCAGAGATGAAGACCGGTGAGGGGAAGACGTTGACTTCTACACTCGCCGTTTATTTAAATGCGCTGACTTCCAAAGGCGTCCACGTAGTAACCGTTAACGAATACTTGGCTAGCCGTGACGCGGGAGAGATGGGGCAGTTGTATTCATTCCTCGGTATGACCGTAGGCTTGAACTTGAACAGTCTCAGCAAAGAAGAAAAGCGTGAAGCGTATGAAGCCGACATCACATACAGTACAAACAACGAACTCGGTTTCGACTATTTGCGTGACAACATGGTGCTGTATAATGAACATAAGGTACAGCGCCCGCTTCATTTCGCCGTAATTGATGAAGTGGACTCCATTTTAGTCGATGAAGCACGTACACCGCTGATCATTTCAGGTCAAGCAGCGAAAGCCCAGGAATTATATCGCTTAGCCAATCGCTTTGTGATCACACTGAAAAAAGAAGAAGATTACTCGTTCGATGAGTCGACTAAAGGTGTGGTTTTGACAGAACAAGGGATTGAAGCGGCGGAGAAGGCATTTAGCATTGAGAACTTATTCGATCTGCAACACGTGACGCTAAACCACGCCATCAATCAGTCATTGAAAGCGCATGTAAGTATGCATAATGACGTAGACTATGTTGTGGAAGAAGGCGAAGTGGTCATCGTTGACTCCTTCACGGGACGTTTAATGAAAGGCCGTCGGTATAGCGATGGGTTGCACCAAGCGATTGAAGCGAAAGAAGGACTCGAAGTTCAGAATGAGTCGATGACGCTTGCGACGATTACGTTCCAGAACTATTTCCGTATGTATGAAAAACTGTCTGGAATGACGGGTACAGCGAAGACGGAGGAAGAAGAGTTCCGCAACATCTACAATATGAACGTGATTGCCATACCGACCAACAAACCAATTGCTCGTGATGACCGTCCGGACTTGATCTATGCCTCGATGGATGGAAAGTATAAAGCGGTAGCAGAAGATATTAAAGAACGACACGAAAAAGGCCAACCGGTGCTAGTCGGTACAGTAGCGATCGAAACGTCAGAAATCATTTCAGCATTCTTGAAAAAATACGGCATTCCGCATAATGTCTTGAACGCGAAGAATCACGAACGAGAAGCTGAAATCATTCAAGACGCTGGTAAACAAGGTGCGGTAACGATTGCAACCAACATGGCGGGTCGTGGTACGGATATTAAACTGGGCGATCATATCCAGGATGTGGGCGGTTTAGCGGTCATCGGTACGGAGCGACACGAGTCACGACGAATTGATAATCAGCTACGTGGACGTTCAGGGCGTCAAGGGGACCCGGGCGTTACGCAATTCTATTTATCATTAGAAGATGAACTAATGCGCCGTTTTGGTTCCGAACAAATGAAGTCGATGATGACCAAACTCGGTATGGACGATGAAACACCGATCCAGTCGAAAATGGTTTCACGTTCAGTTGAATCTGCCCAGAAACGGGTAGAAGGGAATAACTTTGATTCACGGAAACGTTTATTACAATATGATGATGTACTGCGTCAGCAGCGTGAAGTGATATACAAAGAGCGTAATGAAGTACTTGGTTCGGAAAATATTCGCCCAGTACTTGAAAATATGTTGGATTCGGTTATTGAACGTGTCGTGGCGACCCACACTGCAGACAATACCGTGTATTCCAAAGGTTTAAAAGACTATCTAGAAGCGAACTTATTAGCTGAAGATACCGTGACAATAGAAGACTTAGAAGGTAAAACACCAGAAGAGTTGCAAACATTTATTCACGAATTGGTCATTGCGCGCTATAATGAGAAAGAGCAGGAAATGTCCGAAGAGCGGATGCGTGAATTTGAGAAGGTCGTCTTGTTGCGTGCGATTGATACCAAGTGGATGGATCATATCGATGCGATGGATCAGCTTCGTAATGGAATTCATTTACGTGCATATGGACAGAATGACCCGCTTCGTGAATACCAGGCTGAAGGATTTGCCATGTTTGAAGATATGCTCATGGCGATCGAAAACGATGCGACGAAGTATGTCATGAAGGCAGAAATTCGCAATAACTTGGAGCGCGAAGAAGTAGCAAAAGGTCAAGCGAACAACCCGAAAGAAGACGGCGCACCGGTTGCTAAAAAGCCTATCCGACGTACTGTCAATATCGGACGTAACGAACCTTGTCCGTGTGGTAGCGGCAAGAAGTACAAGAACTGCCACGGCAAAGCATAAAGAGAAACAACCACTCAGGAGGAAACCATTATGATAGAATTATCCGATGTTCGCAATGATCTCGACAAAACAGCTAAGAAATTAGCGGACTTTAGGGGGTCTCTTTGACTTAGAAAACAAAGAGGCTAGCATGCAGGAGTTAGATGAAATGATGCTAGAGCCAGGATTCTGGGATGACCAGGACGCGGCTCAAAAGGTTATTTCACAATCGAATGCATTGAAAGACATTGTCGGTGAATATAACGAATTGAACGAAATACAAGAAAATTTGGAAATGACGCTTGAACTTCTACGGGAAGAAGCAGACGCAGAGTTACAAGAAGATCTGATAGCCGAATTAAAAGAGTTCAAAAAGAAGATGGAGCAATTCGATCTTCAAATGTTATTGAGCGATGAATTTGATAAAAATAGTGCAGTAGTTGAAATACACTCAGGCGCAGGCGGCACCGAGTCCCAAGACTGGGCGTCGATGTTGCTTCGCATGTACACGCGCTGGGCAGAGCACCATGGCTTTAAAGTCGAAACACTCGATTATCAAGCAGGTGACGAAGCGGGCGTGAAATCTGTCACACTTGGAATTAAAGGGCATAATGCATACGGCTACTTAAAAGCGGAAAAAGGTGTACACCGACTCGTTCGGATCTCCCCATTCGACTCTTCAGGCAGACGCCATACATCATTCTCTTCTATTGAAGTCATGCCAGAGTTTGACGGCGATATTGAATTGGATCTGAAGATGGAAGACATCAAAATTGATACGTACCGTTCAAGCGGTGCCGGCGGACAGCACGTTAACACGACGGACTCCGCTGTTCGTATGACTCACATTCCAACAGGTGCGATTGTTACGTGTCAGACGGAACGTTCGCAAATTAAGAACCGTGAGCGTGCGATGAATCTTTTGAAAGCGAAGATTTACCAGATTCGCGTGGAAGAAGAGGAAGCGCGTTTGGCGGATATCCGTGGCGAGCAGAAGGAAATCGGTTGGGGCAGTCAGATACGTTCGTATGTTTTCCATCCGTATTCAATGGTGAAGGATCACCGTACGAATGAAGAGACAGGTAACGTTAGTTCTGTGATGGACGGCGAGATCGACCAGTTTATTAATGCGTATTTGCGTTCAAGAATTTCTTAATCATAAAAAGACAGCCGGGCAAGTCATTTCTACATGACTCGTTGTGGCTGTTTTTTTGAAAAATGGGAGTAGTTTCATTATGAGTTTTGAGGTAGATAGACTGGAATGGTTGTTGGGGTGGGGGATTTTCGCTTCGGAGGGGACGCGCAA
Source organism: Sporosarcina sp. P7 (assembly GCF_002743425.1). Taxonomy (NCBI): domain Bacteria; kingdom Bacillati; phylum Bacillota; class Bacilli; order Caryophanales; family Caryophanaceae; genus Sporosarcina; species Sporosarcina sp. P7. The sequence goes on from NZ_PDZF01000021.1 coordinate 4,126, forward strand.
ATCCCTACAATGTAAGTGGGTGACAATTAGTATAGTTCACCGTAAGTTGGCTTGGCTGTTAATTTTCACCGTTTAAACTGAAAGTAGACCATAGTAAATGAAAAATCATCTTGTAATTGATTATGTATGTGAACTCTTGTCACATTTGTCTTTTGAATATTACAAAGACGTTACAATATTACAGACTGTGACAAAGAGTTATCTTTATTTATCTCCAATTCCATAGTGGACGCCGCATTTACTCGTAATTTTACCCACATGACAAAATGTTATGTTTAAGAATTGTCAATTTGGTCAATACTATATATGTACTTACTACCAAAGCGTCTTTTATGGGATGAAAGAGACGAAAAACACGATTATCCTCGATAATTTGTAACTTTATCCTCTCTATTCACCATAAATCGATCGAGATTTGGTATACTACTATATGTTAGAAAAATTTAAGTAAAAGGGAGGATATTACATGAAGAACAAACTATTGGCTACACTCTTCGGAGCAGCACTAGTTCTCGGTGCTTGTGGTGGAGGCAACGACAACGCTTCAGAACCAAATAATGACGCGACAAAAGACAACGGCGCAGCTACTTCTGAAGTAGATGCAGAAGCAGTTGTACAACAAAGCTGTGCGTCATGTCACGGAGGAAACTTAGAAGGTGGAGCAGGACCAGCACTTGATAAAATTGGTGCAACACTTTCTGAAGAAGAAATCCACGACGTGATTGTGAATGGTAAAGGCGCTATGCCTCCTGGTATTATTCAAGGCGAAGAAGCAGACGCAGTTGCTGCTTGGTTAGCTGAAAAGAAATAATGAATACTCAATCGTCTCCAAGATTTTCTTGGTGGCGATTTTTTTGTTCATTCATAAAGAACATTTTTTACCTATTTCGCTTGCTTGATTAATTGATACATAACTGTAATACATAGTAATATGAAGGCCATGCTATAATAAAAATGGCGAATATGAGAGAAAAACAAAATTCAGGTGGTTATGATGTATGATTGTAATGAAAAATGTATACAAAAAGTACCCGAATGGCGTTGTAGCGTCTAACGGAATTCATGTCGAAATCGAAAAAGGGGAATTTGTATATGTTGTTGGACCGAGTGGCGCAGGTAAATCCACGTTCATTAAAATGATGTATCGTGAAGAAGTCCCGTCTAGTGGCTTGATTTACTTCAACAATACGGAACTAACAAAAATGCAAAGAAAAGATGTCCCTTATTTGAGAAGACAAATTGGCGTAGTATTTCAAGACTTTAAACTTCTGCCAAAACTGACTGTCTACGAAAATATCGCGTATGCGCTAGAGGTAATTGAAGAATCACCGAGTGTCATACGTCAAAAAGTGACAGAAGTGCTGAAATTAGTAGGACTCACCAAGAAAACTAGAATGTTTCCAAATGAACTGTCAGGTGGAGAACAGCAACGCGTGTCGATTGCACGATCGATCGTCAATCAACCGAAACTCGTTATTGCAGACGAACCGACAGGGAATTTAGATCCAGAGACTTCATGGGAGATCATGAAGATTTTTGAACGGATAAATGCACAAGGCACCACAATTATTATGGCTACACATAATAAAGATATTGTAGATAATCAACCACATCGCGTGATACAGATCGAAGGCGGACTCATCACACGAGATGAGAACGAAGGAGAATACTCCAATGAAATCTAGAACAGTACGACGTCATATTCGGGAAAGTTTCAAAAGTCTTAGTCGAAACGGCTGGATGACCTTTGCTTCAGTGAGCGCTGTGACCGTGACTTTATTATTGATTGGCGTATTCATCGTCATCATGATGAACTTGAATCAACTGGCTGATAACATCGAAAATGATGTGGAAATCAAAGTAGTCGCGGAACCAGGCGCTAGTAAAGATGAAGTCCAGGAACTATTGCAGGAAGTCAAAGAAACCTCAGGTGTTGCCGAAGTCCAGTATTCTTCACGAAAACAGGAATTGGAGAGCATGATTCAATCGTTCGGTGATGAGTTAGCGCTCTATAAACAGGACAATCCCCTCGGTGATGCATTATATGTTAAAGCGGATGATCCGAAAAACACCGCATCCATCGCAAATGAAATCGCAACGTACCCGCATACTTTTGACGTGGAGTACGGAGAAGGCAAGGTAGAAAAACTTTTCCATGTCTTAAAAATAGGACGAAACATCGGACTCGGCTTAATAGTAGCCTTGCTGTTTACCGCTATGTTCCTCATATCGAATACGATACGACTCACCATCGTGGCGAGACGTACAGAAATCGATATTATGAAACTGGTCGGTGCAACAGATAGTTTCGTACGGATTCCTTTCATGCTCGAAGGCGTGTGGCTTGGAATTCTCGGTGCGATTCTTCCGATGGCTCTTATGACGACATTTTATTCGAAGTTGTATAGTTTCTGGGAAGGTCGTTTGCAAAATCAATTATTCCATTTGCTAGATCCTAACCCATTCCTATTACAATTAAACTTTTTACTACTATTCGTCGCCGTCTTTATTGGCGTCTGGGGCAGTTTCATGTCCGTCAGGAAATTCTTGAAATCGTAAGTTTTACTAAGGAGAGAAATAGAATTTGATAAAAAGACATAGAATCATTTCAAGTGTCCTTGCGATTTGTCTGCTTACCACAACGGTTGGCAGCGCAGACGTCTTCGCGGACTCTTTGAAAGATTTGCAGAATGAAAAAAATGCAGCAGATATCAAGAAGAAAAATTTAGATTCTACTATTCAGAAAAAAGAAATTCAGATACAGGAGAAACAGGCGAAAGTCGATGTACTGGTCTCCCAAATTAAAAAACTAAATGACAAAATTGAAGAAACCAATCAAAATATGGATCGGATCATTGCAGAAATGAATCAGACCCAAATTGAAATTGAGGAACTTCAATCATCTATTAAAGAATTAGAGATTCGAATCAAACAACGAGACGAAGTTTTGCGTGAGCGCGTTCGCGTTATGCAAGTCAAGGGGAACCAAGTCAGTTATTTGGACGTGCTTCTTGGCGCTAACAGTTTCGCGGATTTCATTGACCGTTTCTCGGCAGTATCTACATTGATGGATGCAGATCGAAAAATCATTCAACAGCAAGAAGAAGATATAGCGTTGCTTGAGGAAGAAAAGAAACTTGTTGAGCAGAAATTAGCGGAACAAGAAGAGCGCAAGCAAAAAATTCAAGCATTGAAAGACGAATTGCATAACAAAAAGCTTGAAAAAAGAGAAGTGGTAAATCAGCTCGAAAAGAGTCAAGAAAAACTTTCGAGTGAAAAAGGCGCGTTAGAAGAAGAATATAGCGAAACGGTAGCATTCAGTTCTAAACTTGAGAAGAAGATTATCGCAGAGCAAAATCGTTTAGCGGAAATCGCTCGTAAGGAACAGGCGAGAAAGCATAAGTTGCAGCAAGAAAGATTGGCAGCAGAAGCAGCAGCCGCCGCGGCAAATAGCCGTTCAAGTGCATCTTCGAATTCCAGTTCCAGTTCCAGTTCCAATGCTGCTCCGCCTGTCTCAAGTGGATCCTGGACAAAACCGACAACGGGTAGTTTCAGTTCAGGATTTGGCTGGCGGACTCATCCGATATCGAAAGTGAGAAAACAGCACCGTGGAATGGATATTAGTGCACCTACAGGAACTCCGGTTGTAGCGGCAGGAGATGGTGTAGTATCGTATACGGGCAGTATGGAAGGGTTCGGTAACGTGATTATGATCACGCACTCTGTAAAGGGTCAGATCATGACGACGGTCTATGCTCACCTTTCCTCGATTGGTACAAGTTCAGGACAATCTGTCGATAAAGGTCAATTCATTGGAGCGGTCGGTTCGACAGGCTTCTCAACAGGTCCGCATTTGCATTTTGAAGTGCATATAGGAAACTTCTCCGCCACAGGACCAAGTGCAGTCAATCCTTTGCATTACGTTTCTTTTTAGTATAGCATAAATTGAAAACCTGCCTGAAAAGGTGGGTTTTCATACGTTCATAGAAAGATTAGGAGGATGGACAATGCCGGTTACGCAGTATTATCCAATCGGTTCTATTACGATGCCGTCTTCTTGGATTGCCTTCATTGCGGGTTTCCTAGTGACCTATCTTTTCATTCGATTATACTTTGGCAAAGTGCATGGCGAACGAATCGGAGATCTATTTTTCCATGTCGTAATCATTTGGAAATTATCAGTGATTTTAACAGATTTCACTATGGTCATGAAAAATCCACTGTCTATTCTTTATTTCCACGGAGGAAAGTTTGGTTGGATACTCGGGCTAGTCGTAGCAGGTTTATTGATGCTTCGGCGAGTATATAAAGAGAAGTGGAAGCGTATCGATAAATGGTCGTTATTGCTTGCGTTAATTTGCTGGCAAGCTGTCTATCAAATCGCTATGACGTTTCTTAATGAAGGCAGTCTGGTTGTGAAAAGCGCAACGATTCTATTATTTGTCGCCGTCTTTATGCTGTCATGGTGGTGTCAACAAAAGAAAGTCAATACAGTGAGCGAACTTGCAGGTGTCTTGCTAGCGGTTCATTTTCTCGTATCCGCCATTCAAGGAAATCTATTGAACACAGCATTCATCACGACCATTTTTATTGGTTTGTTAATGTGGGGGGTAGAGAAATCTTCCGCCCAACCGATTAGTGGAAAGGAAGAGGTAAAGTGAGTAAGAAAATGATCGGATATATTATTACCGCATTGCTCGTCGGTGCATTGATCTTTATCATGGTAGAAAATTCTACTGGCCAGAAAAAATCGGTGGAAACACCGATTACACAAGCAAGCCAGGCAGATGCATTGCAAGAAGAGGAAGGTTTGGAGCAATATTCACTTGCCCCGGACTTTACACTTGAAACACTTGCAGGCGAAACGGTGACGCTTTCCGAGTTAAAAGGGAAGAAAGTTATTTTGAACTTCTGGGCTACATGGTGTCCTCCATGTAAAGCAGAAATGCCGCATATGGAAAGTTATTATTCAAAACTTACAGATGAAGACCAAGTGGAACTCATCGCAGTCAACGTCACAGAATCTGAGCGACGTGGCATAGGTGAAGTGGAAAAGTTTGTGGCTTCCTATGAATTAAGCTTCCCGATTCCGCTAGACAAGACGGCGGAAGTCACACATACGTATGGTGTGTTCTCGATGCCGACAACGTATATGATTGATACAGAAGGGCGCATTGCACAAAAAGTCATTGGCCCATTAGATGAAAAAACATTGAATGAATTAGTCGATTCCATGGACTGAAAAAAGAGTCTGTTCTCGTGTCGTAACTCCTTGTCTTTCTTCATATAGTGAAGAGAGGAGGAGGTTATGAATGCGTAAGAGCAGGCTTTTTTTGGTGGGGGTGTTATTACTGATGGGCGCCATATGGCTAAATGGCTGCGGGAAGCAGGAAGCTGCAAAGAATGAGTCGATCAGTAAGTTACCTGTAGTAGATGAGGTATTTGAAAAGATTCAAGAGCGAGCCGTATACCCAGTCAAGAAGGACGAGCTGATTGAAGGGGCGTTGCGTGGGATGACCGATACAATCGGTGACCCGTATTCGACGTATTTGACCGAACAGGAAGCAGAGTCTCACCGGGAATCACTCGCAGGATCACGTGTAGGAATTGGTGCGGAAATGACACGGACGAATGGCAAGTATATTGTCGTAGCGCCAATTAAAGGAGGTCCAGCTGAAAAGGCGGGATTACAGCCTTATGATGAAATTGTGCGTGTCAACGGAGAACGTTTGGCCAATGAAACATTACGCGACGTAGTCAATATGATACGGGGCGAAAAAGGGACGGAAGTGAAGTTGACTATTTTCCGACCTGAAGCGGATAAGCATATGGAATACACCATCACACGCGATCACATGCCTGTGATATCCGTGTCGCATGAGCTGATTAAAGAACGGGATGCTAAGCTCGGGTACATAGCGCTAAGCATGTTTGGTGAAGAGACAGCAAAAGAGTGGCAAAAGGCTACGTCTGACGTCCTCAAAAAAGGTGCCCAAGCTATCATCATTGATGTGCGCGGTAATCCGGGCGGCTATTTGACGGCTGTATCCGAAATTTCCAGTAGTCTATTGGAAGAAGATCGAACGTTCGTCGTAATGCAAGATGCAACAGGGAATTTAACGCCAGTGTCAACGGAGAAGGACGATAAGCTTTCATTTAATGAACGCTTGAAACACGTCCCGATTGTTATCGTACAGGATGTAGGTAGCGCATCTGCAAGTGAAGTGTTGAGTGCAGCGATCAAAGATTTGAAACGTGGTGAGATTATCGGCACGACAAGTTTTGGCAAAGGAACCGTACAAGAAACGATGGAATTATCTAACGGTGGAGAATTGAAACTATCGACGAGTAAATGGTTGACGCCTAAAGAAAAGTGGATTCATGGCAAAGGGGTCACAGCAGATATTGAAGTAAAACAGAATGCTTTATTTACAGAGCACTTGCAGATGGTAACAGATACTATGAAAGAAGGGCATTTCAATGACCAAGTTGCGTATGCGCAACGCATGCTCAAAGCATTTGATCATCGTCCAGGTAGAACGGATGGCTATTTCGATCGCGAAACGGCAGAAGCGGTACATGCATTCCGCGCGGAGTATGAAATCAAAGAAGGCTATGATATGGACAGAGAATTCTTCACGGCATTAAAAACGGCTGCAGAAGAATATCGGGCTGAGCCAAAGAACGACAAACAGTTGCGTATGGCGGTCGATTTCCTCGTCAATAAACTGGAAAAATAATAGCTGAGGCGGTTCGGCAAGGTCTTGAAAAAACAGGACACGTGCGAACAGCCTCTTTTTTCATGCAATTTAGCTTAAATTGGAACTTCCTTCAGAACTCTCTCGCTATTTTCCTTCTTTTTTTGTACAATGAAGAAAAGAGCTATAAAGACAAGCGAGAAAGGTGACAGAAGATGTCTAGCGAACTATTACTTAATTTAAAAGATGCAGTACTGTACTTTTTTCTGAATCCCGTCTGGCTAATCGCTTTAGTGGCTGCCTATATGCTTGGCAGTAAACGCGTAAGCCGCGAGCGAACAGATTTCAATGTGGGCATAAACAAAAGTTCCACTGAAATGAAACATGCTATTTCAGTAGGTTGGTTGCACGGTCTAGTTCTATCGATTTTAATCGCTGGCGTTGGATTGATCGTCGATTTTAACTGGATCATTATTTTATCCGTTATCATGTTGCTCGTTATCGTATCCTTCTCCTATAAACTAGCCTCACCGATCTACTATGTAACTCTCGCATTTTTTGCGCTGTGGGCATTGGATCGTTTTGCAGGAGATTTTTCAATCGGCACGTGGTTCGTTCAAGAAGACCTAGACTTCTTCGGTACATTAGCGATTACGGTACCGATTATTGCAGGATTGTTGTTAATTTCAGAAGGCTTGTTGGTTCGTCGTCATGCGGCGCGTCATACGTCTCCATCGTTCATTCCGACTCAGCGCGGAATGCGTGGTGCAATTTATCAGTCGAAGTTACTATGGCTCGTGCCGGTGGTATTTATAGTACCTGGACATATGGTAGCGGAATTTGCTCCATACTGGCCGCAATTCACACTGGGTTCAGAACAATTTTCATTCATTCCGGTTCCAGTAGTCATCGGATTCTCGCAATGGATTCGTTCTACGTTCCCGGACGTGCTACTTCCTAAAATGGGAAAAGCGATAGCTTGGCTCGGTGTAGCTGTCGCGGTGGTAGGTATTGGTGCAATTTGGATGCCGGTACTTGGTTGGGCAGCATTGCTCGCCGGGGTTCTATGCCGTATCTTGTTGAGTGCTATGATTTCACTATCAGAACGGAATAAGCAAGTGTTGTTAGTGCCTCAATCAGAAGGTGTGTATGTAGTAGCGGTTCTTAGCGATTCACCTGCAGAGAAAATGGGCATAGTGCCGGGTGATTTGATCAAGTCGGTAAACGGGATCTCGATTCATAATGAAGATGAATTATACGATGCGATCCAAGTCAATGCCGCACACTGTCGTTTACAAGTAATCGGCCGTGATCAAGAGGTCCGTTTAAAGCAACAAGTGCTGTTCCGTCATGACCACTTCCGTCTAGGTATTGTGGTTGTGCGTTAAAAGGGGAGAACAATATGCATGATTTCGATACGAAGTTACTATTTGCGATGTTGTTGCCAGGGATTTTAGTTGTATTTTTTACGCGCGTGACATTTCATCACGTCGTTGGATTAATATTGACATTGTCGCTTATCGCAGCATCGGTCTATGCGGGCTATACGCATAACTGGATGTTGTATGTAGCGGATGCGGTGTCTTTGACAGTAGGTTTTTGGTTTGCATCGCGCATGGTGAAGAATGCACGACTGAATCAAACCGAGGAGTGAAAAAGCGGTTTTCAAAGAGCGTATATGCTTTGAAAACCGCTTTTTTTGTCTCAAATACTAGCTAGTACCTGTTTTAATTGTCTCCACAGTGGGGAATAGTGAGACTAAGAGTTAAAATAAACTGTACACGGCGAGCGCTGCAATGGTACCAATCACGACAAACATTACGTCGAGGCCGAGGAAAGCTAGTGTAAACGCTGTGATCGCACCGATTACACCGAAAAGAATATCATCTTGGATATGTAAAATAGCCGGGAAAATAAGTGCACCAAGCACTGCATATGGAATATTGCGCAACACACCACTGACGATTGGCGGTAATTCCTTGCCGTCAAGAATGGTCAACGGAATCATTCGGGGTACATATGTAGCAACGGCCATGCCAAGCAACATCCACCAATACATAGATCCCATCAGTTTGCCTCCTTCCGTTTAGTAAAGCGTTCGACGTTCTTATTACTCTTTACATAAAGAATCTCAACAAATATAGCGGAGGCGAGCGTCGCGACCAAGATCGACCATCCAGTAGATAGTAACTGCGTGTAAAACAGTGCGCAGTGAATGGCTGCTGCAATCACGGCGAGCAACACCACTTTGCGATTGCCTTTCATGGAAGGGACGAGCAGGCCGATGAACATCGCATAGAGCGCAACGGACATCGCTTTTTGCAGAAATTGTGGTAAGTTGGCTCCGATGACGTGACCAACTGCTGTAAAGATCACCCAACTACTATAGGCAATCAAGGCAACGCCAAACGTAAAGGCGGTCGTGACTTGCCGATTCTTCTGCGTAGCAAGAACGGAAAATGTTTCATCAGTGATTCCAAATGCGTAGATGGCTTTCTTCCATTTTGGCGCAGGCTCCACTTTCTCGCTTAGAGCAGCCGTCATGAGAAAGTGCCTAATATTGACGATAAATGTATTCGTCACGATGAGCCACGGCGCAACACCGGTCGCAAGTAAGCTAAGTGACATATATTGAGCGGCTCCCGCGTAGACGAATAAACTCATTGCGGTTGCTTCGATAATCGAGAGGCCAGTCGTTTTAGCGAGCAGTCCGAATGTCAGCGCAACGGGAAAGTAGCCAATGGCAATGCTCGATCCTGCTTTCAGGCCATGAAAAAAGGTTGTATTCACTAGGCAGCCCATCTTTCTTTTACCAATCTAGGAGCTAGTATACTATAATTCAACAAATTCCACAGCGTTATGACTAAAAATTATGAAAATCAGTGAGGGTGTTGGCGATGAATGAATGGCTATCAATTGATAAAGTGGAGGATTTGGCAGAGCAGTATGAGGCTCTAGGTTTTTTCATGGGATTAATTCCAACGTTTTTGGAGGCATTCCTCCCATTTCTGCCACTTTTCGTATTTGTTATCGCCAATGCCATCGCATTCGGTTTTTGGCTAGGCTTTCTGCTTTCCTGGGCTGGAACGGTAGCGGGTTCGTATGTGGTGTTCTTGCTCGTCCGGAGATTTGGCGGCAACAAGTTCTTCTCGTTCCTGACCCGTCCTAAAAAGGTGCAACAGTTAATTCAATGGGTCGAGCGTAATGGTTTTGGACCGTTGTTTGTCTTAATTTGTTTTCCGTTTACGCCTTCCGCTTTGGTGAATCTTGTGGCGGGCTTGTCGAATATGAATAAGAAGAATTATTTGTTCGTGCTGATGCTTGGTAAGCTGGTGATGATTATGATGATTACATTTATTGGGTATGATGTGCGAGCGCTCGTCACGCAGCCGATTCGGACGTTGATTATGTTTGTCGTTATTTTCTTGCTGTGGTTGGTGGGGAAATGGTTCGAGCGCAGGTTGACGCGGAAGGTAGAAGAAGATTTCAGGAGTTTTTCTAGTGTGCATGGTGATCGTAAAAAAGAATAAAGGTTAACGGTTCCTGTCTCTCTTTTCTTTCGGTACAATGGAAGAAAGAGCGATAGGGATTTTTTGTTTTGAATTAGGGTAGATGGAAAGTGGAATGGCACCGTTGATCAGCGTTCCAGGCGGACGCTTTCCTGCGGGCATGGCTTGAGCCTCCTCGTCCGCTTCGCTCCCTGCGGGGTCTCAAGGCTCATGCTATTCCCGCGGGAGTCGCCGCCTTCCACGCTGATCAACTAGTTTGTGGGACTGACCATTGTGTCGTGGATAAAAATTTCTCGCAATAGGTTAACGTTCGTGCAAAGATATTTTGTGTTGTACGTGCGCTACAACGTTTTTAACGAAGTCGTTTACCACGAGTGCCGAAGTGGGGACAATGAAATCTCAACTAACACGGTCAGCAAAACAACAAAATCCTGTCCAACCGCAAATAGAAAAACACTTGCAGAACCACAACCGAAAGCCGCTTACTAACTTACTAAACGAACTTGTATAAATCCAACTTCCAACGAAAGGGGAGAGAACTATGTCACTGCGCTTTATTACAGGTCGCTCCGGGACAGGAAAGACCACTTTTATTGAACAGGAAATTGCGGAAGAATTGAAAGAACGGCCGATGGGAGCGCCTATTATCGTCATCGTACCTGATCAACTATCTTACTCGATGGAATACAGTTTATCCGTCAAATCTGGATTGACTGGTATGATCCGTGCGCAAGTACTTACATTCAAGCGTCTTGCATGGCGGGTCCTGCAGGAAGTCGGCGGCATTACACGTGAAGAGGTAGATAGTTTCGGCTATCGCATGCTCGTACGCAGTGTGCTAGAAGACAATAAGGAATCGTTCAAGCTATTTAAGCAAGCTGCTTCGAAGCACGGGTTCGCTGAGCAAATTAGTGACATCATGAAGGAATTTAGTAAATATTGTATCGATCAGCAAGCATTTTCCGAATTGATGACTTCGCTTGCCGATCAGCAAGCTCCTCGAATTTTGCAAGATAAAGCGCATGACTTGCACTTGTTGCTTGAGAAAATAGAAGAACGTCTCGGTACGACCTATATGGACAGTGAAGGGCAACTAAATGCGTTAGCTGAACAGTTAGCGCATTCGGAGTGGCTGCAGGATGCGTCGATCTATATAGACGGATTCGGCGATTTCACGACACAGGAATACACAATTATTACACAATTAATGAAATATACGAAGCGCGTTACGGTCGTGTTACCAATGGAGGAAAAAGTGCATAACAGCGAGCATGAATTATTCCATACAGCACAGCAACAGTATGAAACGCTTCAGCAGCTGGCCTATAGTGAATCAGTCGATCGTGAAGAACGTATTCATTTGACAGAGTTGAAACGCTTTTCCAGTAAAGAATTGGTGCATTTGGAAGAGCAGTTTGATCACTATCCCCCTGAATCGTTTGAATCAGAAGGCGCGATCCAACTAATTGAAGCATCGAATCGCCGCGCGGAAGTTCATGCAGTGGCGCGTTCGATTCGCAAGATGATGCGTGAAGGCAAGCGTTACCGTGGGATGACGGTTGTCAATCGTCAACCGGATGTTTATAACGAATTGATCCAAAACATCTTCACGCAATATGATATTCCTGTGTTCATTAGTCAAAAGAAACCGATGCTTCATCATCCGTTGATTGAATTTGTGCGTTCATTGCTTGAAGCGGTGCGGACAGATTGGTCGTATGAAGCGGTGTTTAGGGCAGTGAAGACGGATTTGTTTTTCCCGATCAATGAAAGTAAACAAGTGTGGAGAGAGCGGGCAGACCGTTTGGAGAATTTCGTACTGGCTAAAGGAATCCATGGTAAATCCCGCTGGCAAGATGAAGAGCGTTGGAAGGTCAGTCGCTATAGAGGTCTGGAAAAAGTCCGTACCGTACAGACGGATGAAGAACTCGCGACTCAAGCAGAGTTTGCTGAGACCCGCGATAGGATTCGTGAACCAATTGAGCAGTTACAGCAGAAGTTAACGTCTTCTCGTACCGGTCAAGACGTGGCAGAAGCGCTGTTTTACACAATAGAATCTCTTCATATTTACGATAAAATAATAGAATTGCAGCAAACGGAACATACAATAAATCGTTTGCAAGCAGCAGCGGAACATGAACAAGCGTGGACGAGTTGGATTAATGTGCTGGAACAGTTTGTACTGATGTTCGGTGAGAAAGAACTGCCGATTGCAGAAGCCATTAAAATATTGGATGAAGGATTCGATACGCTAGAATTCAAATTGATTCCGCCTTCGCTCGATCAAGTCACTGTGACGACGATAGAGTTATTCAATGCGATGGATGTGGAAGCGGTGTTTGTTCTCGGTGCGAATGAAGGGGTATTGCCTTTGCGTAATGATCATGAAGGGTTACTTTCGGACAGTGACCGAGAGTTGTTTAGTGAAATCGGCATGACTCTCGCACCTACGACCAAACTTCAACTCATGCGTGAATCGTATATGGTGTATCGAGCGTTTACCGGAGCGAGTGCGCGTTTGACTGTCAGCTATCCCATTGCGGATGAAGAAGGGAAAGCGTTAATTCCATCACTTTACATTCCTAGATTACAGCAAATTGTATCGAATATACCTACGGAGATCGCTGTCATGGAACCAACGGAGTTATCCGAGGATGAAGACAAGCTTGCCTATATCGAACATCCAGACGTTGCGCTGTCCTACGCGATTCGTATGATGCGCCAAGCTTCAACACAGGAAGAAATCGCACCTGAATGGCAAGCGGTTCTAGCGTATTATAAGGAAGATCCACTGTGGTCTTCAGTTATAGAGTCCATCGTTCAACCCGCATTGAAGCGACAGAAAACCGAGTTGCTCGATACGGAACTGACGACAGGTTTGTATGGTTCGTCCTTTACAACGAGTGTATCCAGGATAGAATCGTATTACAGTTGTCCGTTCCAACATTTCACGACATACGGTCTGAATTTGCAAGAGCGTTTTGAATTCCAGCTGGAAGCACCGGATATCGGGGATTTATTCCATGCGGCATTGAAATGGGTATCTGACGAAGTCATGCGCCAAGGTTTGTCCTGGGCTGCGTTGACGAAAGAACAGTGCTGGCAGTTAGGTCGTGAAGCGATCGATGCACTTGCGCCAAAGTTCTTCCATAGAATTTTATTGTCGAGTCCACGCTATGCGTATATACAACGAAAGTTGATGCAAATTATTCAACGGACGATCCGTGCACTACAGTCGCAAGCGCGTAATTCAAGCTTTACGCCGATTGCGATCGAGGCAGGTTTTGGTCCGAATGAAGAAATCGCACCGCTTGAAATCAATTTGAAAAATGGTCAACAGATGCATATTAGAGGACGAATCGACCGAATTGATACGATGAAAAAAGACGATCAGACGTATTTGCGAGTAGTCGATTACAAATCGTCAGCCCGTGCGCTTGATTTGACCGAAGTGTATTATGGCTTATCGCTACAAATGCTGACGTATCTAGATGTGGCACTCGAGCATGCGGAAGATTGGCTCGGCGTTTACGCAAATCCCGCAGGTGTGCTCTATATGTATGTTCACAATCCGATGTTGCGTTTGACAAAAGAGTTAAACGAAGAGGCTGTGGAAAAAGAGTTATTGAAATCCTATAAAATGCAAGGCTATATAGTGGAAGATGCGGACGTTGCACTGGCGATGGATGACCATATTGAAAGTGAGTCGTTAATTGTTCCAGCACGATTAAAGAAAGACGGCTCGTTTTATTCGAATTCGAAAGTCGTGCCTCCTGAAGATATTAATATCTTACGTTCATTTGTCCGCAAGAAACATCAGCAGGCAGGAGACGGCATGCTGTCAGGTGATACACGTGTCTATCCGTACCGCCTAAAAGAACATATGCCGTGCACGTTCTGTTCGTATCAGTCAATTTGTCAGTTTGATAGTACAGATCCGACACAGCCTACACGGAACTATTCGGCCTATAAGCCGGAAGAATCACTAGAAATGATGAGGAAGGAGATCGATCCAGATGAGAATTCCAGATAAGCCGCCACATGAGACATTTACGGACGATCAATGGAAAGCAATCCACGCGTCCGGTAAAGATATTCTCGTATCTGCCGCAGCAGGTTCAGGGAAAACGAAAGTCCTCATCACGCGGATGATTGAAAAAGTATTGAACACGGAACACCCGATAGACGTGGATCAGCTACTCGTTGTGACATTCACAAATGCGGCGGCTGCCGAAATGCGTCACCGTATGGCGAGTGCACTCGAAGAAGCAATCGTCAAGGATCCTTCTTCCGTCCATTTGCGCAGACAGTTGAATTTACTGAATAAAGCACAGACTTCATCGTTGCATTCATTTTGTCTGCAAGTCGTTCGACAGTATTCATATGTATTGGATATAGACCCCGGATTCCGTATTGCCGATGCAACAGAGGCGGCGATTTTACGTGATGACACGATTGCCCTTGTGTTGGAAGATGCCTACAGTCAGCCCGATCCGGAAGCCATTTATCGTTTGAGTGATAGTTTCACAGCAGACCGGAATGATCAGGCGATCGAGACGCTGATGGATAAACTCTATGATTATTCCCGTGTACATCCGAATCCATCGCAGTGGCTAGAACTCATTCCACAGCAATATGAAATTGGTGAGGATGCGACGATTGACGAATTGTCGTTCATCGAATCGCTGAAAGTATCGATTCAGCATACGCTTGAAGAAGCTAAGACGGTTGCGCGCGATTTGCAGCGAGTAGCAGACATGAGTGATGGACCGGCACCTTTGCTTGAAACCGCGAAAGCTGATGAAGCATGGATTGACGGAGCGCTCGACTATATGCTTCACGGGAAGTGGGAAGATGCCTTTGCGTATTTCCAGACGTTGAAGTGGGTCAAAGCAGGTACGATTCGTAAAGGTACATGTGATGAAGACTTGGCTGCACGTGGTAAGACGATGCGTGATCAAGTGAAGAAAATGGTCACTGCATTAAAAGATACGTACTTTACTCGCACACCTGCCAGATTATTAGAAGAAATACGTTTGATGGCACCACTTATGCACACGCTCGTCGGATTGGTAGAGGATTTTGCGGCGCGTTACCAAACGTTGAAAGAAGAACGCGGCTTAGTGGATTTCTCGGATCTCGAACATTATGCGTTACAGATCTTATCCGAAGAAGTCGACGGGGAGCGAGTACCTTCTGATATTGCGAACGATTACCGAAATCGATTTGCGGAAGTATTGGTAGACGAGTATCAAGATACAAACTTCTTACAAGAAGCTATTTTGCAGTTAGTGAAGCAAGGCGGAGAAGTAGATGGCAATTTATTTATGGTAGGGGACGTCAAACAATCAATATATCGATTCCGTTTGGCAGAACCAGGTTTATTTTTAGGGAAGTATGATCGCTTTACATCTGAAGTAGGGGATCAAGGATTAAAAATTGACTTGAATGCCAACTTCCGAAGTCGTAAAGAAGTGCTCGATGCAACGAACTATATTTTTAGGCAGATCATGGGAACGCGAGTGGGAGAAATAGAGTATGATGACGCGGCCGCGTTAAAATACGGTGCGCAATATCCCGAAAAAGACGTATCTGCGGGCTTGACGATTTTGTATGAAAATGAAGAAGATGACATGTCGCAAGAGGAAGAAGCCCAGCAAGAGCTGAAGAAATCCCAAGTGGAAGCGCGGTGTATTGCACAGAAGATCAAGGCGTGGAAAGATCAACAGGCGCAAGTAGCGGATGCATTTAGTGGTACACAACGTCCGCTAGAATACCGGGATATTGTCATACTCATGCGGTCGATGACGTGGTCGAGTGAAATTGCGGATGAACTAAAAGCCGCTGGGATTCCTGTCTATGTATCTTTATCTTCGGGCTATTTTGACGCGATTGAAGTGATGATTATGCTTAATACATTGCGTGTCATTGATAATCCATACCAGGACATTCCGCTCGTGTCGGTGTTGCGTGCGCCATTTGTTGGCATGACCGAAAATGAACTCGCGCAAATTCGCCTCGTCAATCGCAATGCGACGTTTTATGAAGCACTGCAATTATTCATGCAGACAGGTGGTGCGGGAGTGAATCCAGCTACACAGCAAAAGCTTCAACGGTTTTTCCTATTACTTGAAGATTGGCGAAATATGGCCCGGCACGGTTCGTTATCAGAATTGATCTGGCAAGTATATCAAGATACGCATTACTACGAAATGGTTGGGATTTTGCCAAACGGTAAACAGCGCCAAGCCAATCTGCGTGCATTACATGACCGGGCGATGGCCTACGAGAAGACGTCGTTCCGTGGATTGTTCCGTTTCCTTCGATTTATCGACCGCATGCGTAAACGCGGAGATGATCTTGGGGAAGCGCGGTTCTTGAGCGAAAAGGAAAACGTCGTGCGGATCATGACCATTCATTCATCGAAAGGTCTAGAATTCCCGTATGTATTTTTAGCGGGAATGGGACGTCCGTTTAATAAAATGGATTTCCATAATCCGTATTTGTTTGATCAGCATTTTGGACTCGCCGTCAAAGCGATCGATCCGGATAAACGGATCATGTTCACGTCACTACCGTTTCTAGCGATCAAAGAGAAAAAGGAGCTAGAGATGCGAGCAGAGGAAATGCGCGTACTCTACGTAGCCATGACACGTGCTAAAGAGCATTTGGAATTGATTGCCTCCGTTAAAGACATCGAAAAGACGATAAACAAGTGGCAAGAAGCACAGTTATTGGATGAAGAGGATCCTTTGCCGGAATACACACGTTCACGGGCAACCGGTTACCTCGACTGGATAGGACCAGCCGTTGCGCGTCATATGGATTTTGGTAAGTTTGGTAAGATGACAGGCGGGGAACTAATCGCGGATTCGTCATCATGGGAAGTCAATGCCTTGTCATTTTCTGCTTTTCATCAGACGAATGAAGTGGAGATCGAGGACTGGATACCTGTCGATCAGGAAAATGCCATGGCGGATCCCGAGTTGGTGGAAGAAGTGCGAAACCGTTTTGATGCGCATTATCCGTTTGAATTTGCGGTGGAATTATCTTCGAAACAATCCGTCAGTGAGTTGAAGCGGATTGCGTTGCTTGAGTTAGAACGAGGAGACGCGGATCCGTTTGAAGAAATGGAACAAGGCGCCACGAAACGCATCTCAAACCTTCATGCACGACCATCGTTTTTACAGAAACGTTCATTGACGACAGCGGAAATTGGAACCGCGATGCATACCGTCATGCAGCATCTGGATTTGAAAGAGAGACTCGATCAAACGAGTGCCAAAAAATTTGTCAAGCAGCTTGAAACACGTGAACTGCTGACAAAAGAAGAAGCAGCCGCGATTGACGTTCAGGCGATTGTAGCATTTTTCGAGACGTCACTAGGCAAACGGATGCAGCAAGCCGATGAGGTGTTGCGTGAAATGCCGTTTACTTATGCGCTACCAGCTGTTGAAGGTGAATTTCAGTTGTTACAAGGTATTGCCGACTGTCTATTTCATGAAGACGGTGAGTGGGTACTCGTGGATTATAAAACGGACGATGTCAGTAAATTTCGTTCCGATTCGGCAATTGCCAAAGAAATGCAAGTTCGGTATGGCACTCAGTTAAATTTGTATAAGAATGTGTTGGAATCCATTCTTTCCATCGAAATTAAAGAAATGGTGCTGTACTTATTCAGTGGAGCAAAAATGATTCGCTTACAGGAGGAATATGTTTGAAGTTGACTCCTACATCTTTAACAGAACGAGTGGAAGCACTTGATTATTTGAGAGGTATTGCGTTACTCGGGATATTGATTGCGAATATGCTTCATTTCCACTCACCGTATGCGTATATGGATCCGTATTCGTGGTATACCATTCCGCATGAGCAGTCGATGTTTCATTTTATCGATGTGTTTATAGAAGCTAGTTTCTATCCGATATTCGCCATGTTATTTGGCTATGGTGTGAATATGCAGTATGAGAAGTCATGGAGAAATCATACACAGTTCGCGTCATTCATGGCACGCCGTATGGGGATTTTACTGATTTTTGGCGTGCTGCATGCGTTGCTCATTTGGTCAGGGGATATTTTGTTCACCTATGCGTTGATGGGATTCATCATGATTGCGGTGATCCGGATTCCAAAAAAGTGGTTGTTGACACTTTCACTCGTGATTTATTTTGTGCCCACGCTATTGTTGTACGGTATATTGGCGCTGACTCGCAGTAGGTCCACTTCCAGTATGTTGGATGGATTCGTGGATACACAACAGATCGAACGTGCGATTTCCTCCTATGGAAACGGAACGTTCAGAGAAATCCTAGCTTTCCGTTTGAATGAATTCTTTACTTTTGAAATCATTGGTTCGATTACAGCAGTCTTTATCCTATTGCCTTTGATTATGTTCGGTGCAGCGTTATCGAAATTCAAGATGATTGAGCGTATGTATGCGTTGAAAGGAAAGTTATTTCTTGCGATGCTAGTATTCATTCCGATTGGCATAACCTTGAAAAACATTCCAAGCTGGGACGGACCGAAATTTGAGAATATCTTACTCATTCAATCCATAGTGGGTGGCCCCATTCTGACGCTTGGCTACGCAGCATTATTTTTATTGCTGTTTCAAGTTCCGTTTTTGAAAAGAATGACACAACCGTTTGCAAAAGTAGGCAGAATGGCGTTTACGACGTATATTATGCAGTCAATCATTGCGACGATGATATTTTATTCATATGGAGTAGGTCTGTATGGTAAAGTAGATATAGTGACCGGCACGTGGCTGGCACTCGGGATTTTTGCGATTCAGCTCATTATAGCGCAGGTATGGTTGACGAATTTCCGAATGGGGCCACTAGAAGCTATGTGGCGGAAGTGGTCTTACGGAAAGAATTTCGTCGTTAAAGAGGAAAAAAAAGTAGATTTTGTCGTAACATAGGAATATGTGAATTCACATGGAAAGGGTTGGGTATTCAAATGAAATTATTGTCATTCCGTTACGAAGGACAGACTTTATTCGGACCAAAAGTTAAACGTGAGGAAGCTGTATGGGATCTACTCGCTATGGCGGAAGCTTTGGAACAAACTGATTTCCCCAAAACGATGATTGAAGGCGTTTCACATGGGATGGATTTTGTGGAGGAAGTTCGTAAATTGGTAGAGAAAACTGAAGTTGAAGGCAATGTAGAGCAGTTCAAGCATGCGTTCACTGACATCGAATGGTTGTCTCCAATTCCACGCACACCGAAAAACGTCTTGTGTGTTGGTAAGAACTATCTTGACCATGCAGAGGAGCTTGGATCCAAAGTACCTGAGAAATTGATGCTATTTACCAAGTCTCCAACATCAATCGCAGGAGACGAGCAAACATTATCGATCCATAGTGACGTGACGGATTCATTGGATTATGAAGGGGAGTTGGCTGTCGTTATTAGTAAGACAGGCAAAAATATTCCTAAGCAGCTGGCGTATGATTACGTGTTTGGTTACACAATTGGTAATGATATTACTGCGCGTAATATTCAAACAGAGCACAAACAGTTCTTCCTAGGAAAGAGTTTAGACGATTCTTGTCCGATGGGTCCTTATGTGGTGACGAAAGATGAAATTCCCAATCCGCAAAATTTATCAGTCGTTACGAAAGTGAATGACGAAGTGCGCCAAAACGGCAATACGTCCAATATGATTTTCAAAATTGATGAGTTGATCGCTGAAATCTCTAAGTATGTCACATTAGAGCCAGGTGATGTCATCTTGACAGGTACGCCGGCGGGTGTTGGTAAAGGTATGACACCACCGACCTACTTAAAAAAGGGCGATACGGTAAAGGTATCCATCGAAGGCATTGGTACACTAGTTAACCGTTTTGAATAATAGGCAGGTCTATGAAATAAGCTTCAGAATAGTCGTAGTTTGAAAGATATGGTAGGATATTAATCGACTAGACAAATAACGAGGTGGAAGAAATGGGATTTTTAACTGATACAACCCATATGCATATTTTTACATGGGTAGTAGGCATTGTACTTTTTTTCGTTACAGCAAGCATGGCAAATGGAACAAAAGGAAAAAAGATTACACACATGATTTTGCGTCTGTTCTATGTATTGATCATCATCACGGGAGCTGCGCTATTCTTTAAGCATATGAGTATTGATTCTATGCTATATGGCATCAAATTTGTCCTCGGTATTCTGACAATCGGATTTATGGAAATGGTTCTGGTTCGCGGTAGTAAAG
Organism: Sporosarcina sp. P7; assembly: GCF_002743425.1. Classification (NCBI taxonomy): domain Bacteria; kingdom Bacillati; phylum Bacillota; class Bacilli; order Caryophanales; family Caryophanaceae; genus Sporosarcina; species Sporosarcina sp. P7. Next base: position 24,557 of record NZ_PDZF01000021.1, read on the forward strand.
GGAAGAACACAGGTCTTATGTGGATTCTCTTCATCATCGCATTACTTGCAACGATGTTCGTAGGTTTCAAATTACCGGTAGGTTTCAACTTTTTCGCATAATAATTACTGACTAGTATAGGAGATGAGCCAATGGCAACACAGGCTGGCTGGATATTTTTGATTGTGATCCTGTTACTGATGGCACTGTTTGCTATCTCCGTTTTGGTCAGTGCGCGTAAACAACGGGATCTGGACTTCTTTGCTGAAGACGATAACTAATGCGCGCAAGCAGTGGGGGATCTTTCCTCCACTGTTTTTTTGGTTCAGAAACTATACTTTCACAAGATTGCCGTATTTACAGAATGCGTCACAGGTTTTTCTGAGAAAGAATGGCATGGTCTGTAGCCGTTTGATAAACTAAAAGAAGAGTTTGTATGAGGAGGATATACTAAAGTGAAACGAATAATCGGACTACTGGCAACGTGTATGCTTGCCCTTTCGATAGCACTACCTGCTTTTGCAGATACTGACCGGGCTTTCAGCGACGAAAGTATCTATGATTTACTTGTCGACCGTTTCAATAATGGGATCGAATCAAATGATATCGAAGTCAACGCACAAGATCCAGCTGCGTTTAACGGTGGCGATTTTGCCGGAATCAGCAATCGATTGCAACACTTGATCGACATGCACTTTACGATGATTTCTGTCGGACCGGTTTTCAAAACAGCTTCATATGATGGAAATGAAGTTCTTGATTATTATGAGATTGAGCCGCACTTCGGTACAGCGGAAGAGTTCATCGCATTAATTGAAGAGATGCATGCGAATGATTTAAAAATTATGGCGGATTTTCCTTTAGTAGGTGATGTTAGCGATCCAGCTGTACAGCAAGAACTGACGGATGCTGCTGTACAATTTGTTTCCGATTATGAGTTGGACGGGCTTCGTTTGACATTACTTGATCATGCGAATACGGAGTTCCTAAACAACATGATTGAAGCCGTGAAGGATGCGAACAAGGGGTTATACGTGATTACAAATGAACAGAGTGATGCGTCATTTGACAGTGTACCGGCTGAAAAACAAAGTGCAGCCATTCAGGAATCATTCGTGCAAGTAGATCCAGATACTTCTTCATTGGATCAGTTTAGTAATGACGATGCAGGTAAATTACTGCAACTTGATGATTTAACTGGACCGCGTTTTACATATAAAATGGTGGAACTTCGTCAATTCCCGCCGACACGTTGGAAAGTCGCAACGGTTGCACAATTCATGCTTCCTGGAGTTCCACTAGTTCCTTACGCAACGGAAATAGCCGTGAATGGTAAAGAAGCACCGGAATCTCATCCGTTCTTTAATTTTAAAACCGATATGGAGTTACATGAGTGGATTGGTGATCTAAACACTCTTCGAAATGATTCGGAAACACTTCGTACAGGTGATTTCAAGATTTTGCATAATAAAGACGGATTTGTCGTATTTGAACGATCTTCTGAAGATGAGAAGTGGATCATTGCGCTCAATAATACGTCGAAAGTGCAAAGCTTGGAGCTTGATCCTGCTGGGCTTGGGGAGAATAAGAAACTTCGTGGCGTGCTTGGTCAAGATTTGATTAAAGAGACGAAGGATAATAAGTATCACGTGGTCCTTGATCGTGAGTTGGCGGAAGTATATATCGTCGAGGAGGATAAAGGATTTAATACGCCTTATCTGATTGCTTCGATTATGGTAGTTGTTCTGTTTGTCTTGTTCTTGTATATGGTTATACGGAAGGGTAAGCAGGGTCGGACTGAGGAAGCTGTTAGAGAGAAGAAGTAAGGGGTAAGGCACCGTTGATCGACGTTCCGGGTGGACGCTTTCCCGAGGGCGTGGCTTGAGCCAAGCGAAAAGCGAAGGGTTTGCTTTGCCGTATTTCTGTGTACTTTGCAGAAATTAAGGCACCTGACCAGGGTCTCAAGGCGCACGCTGATCCTCCGGGAGTCGCCACCCTACACTTACGATCAACTGGCGTATTCCATTGAAATTAAAGAGTTGTTCAAAAAAGTTCAAAAGAAAAAGGTTCAAGAAAAGTTCCTGATACTGGAACAAGTCTTGAGCCTTGGACAGTTTGCGGTGTATGCAGGCTGTTTTTTTATTCGTTTTTTGTGTGATTGAGGAAGAATAGGGCGATAGTTCCGGGACCGGCGTGTGAACCGATGACGGAGCCTATTTGGTGGATTTCGATTGCTTTTGGTTGAATGACTTCTTGAATCATTTCCTGAAACTCTTTGGCAGTGGTCAGGTCATCGCCGTGGCTGATGGCGATGGTTTGTTGTTGAAGATTACTGCCGCGTTCTTCCATCACTTCAATCATACGACGTAGGACTTTTTTGCGTCCCCGATGTTTTTCGATTGGGACGAGTTTTCCGTCTTCTACGTGAAGCAGTGGTTTAATATTGAGCAGGCCGCCGAAAAATGCGCTCGCTTTAGATACACGACCACCTTTTGCCAAGTAGTCCAGGTCTTCTACTGTGAATAGATGTTCCATATGCATCGCCATGGTGCGAATTTCTTGTTCAATTTCTCGCATGCCGAGGCCTTCGTTGCGCAGACGGACCGCTTCTTTTACAAGTAGACCAATGCCAAGTGAAGCGCAGTGTGTGTCGATTACTGCCAAGTTCATAGAAGGGTTGTCACCTTTTACTAGGTCACTCGTCATAACGGCTGTTTGGTATGTTCCTGACAGTTGGGAGGAGAAGGCGATGTATATACCGTCTTCACCGGACGCTGCAAGGTCTTTCCAGCTGGTCATCATTTTATCGGGTGAAGCTTGGGATGTCTTTGGTTGTTGTCCCTCGCGAATCGCATCGAAAACTTCCTTGGAGTTGATCTCGACGATATCTTCGTATTCTTTGCCGTCTAGAAGAACGCTTAACGGGAATAGTTCTACTTCGTTATCTGTAAAGAAGTCTAAAGGTAAATCACAAGCGCTATCCGCAAAAATTTTCATTTCTTTTCCCCCTTATACGACGATGTTTTTCTGTAAGGATAATCGCTCTTCTAGTATACGTGAAATTCCGTCTTCATTATTCGTGTCGGTTATTTCGTCTGCAATGGATTTCAAACGGTCGATCGCATTCCCCATTGCGACACCTACCCCCGCATAGTCGATCATTTCGAGGTCGTTGTCTTCGTCTCCAAATGCGATGATTCGGTCAACCGGTACGTTCATCCATTTCGCAACCGCGTCAATGCCTACAGCTTTATTGAGGCCGTGACGTACTATTTCCACGATGTCAAATGGAGCTCCCCAACGACGGTGATCGATGACTTCCGCATGCAAGTCTTCAAGATGCTGTCGAATCGGATCAACTGTTAACGGGTCGGCTTGAATTAACAAGCTTGTTGGATCGGTTCTTAATGAATTCCGAATATCACCAGCAGTGATGAGTGGATTACCAAAGTTTAAAATGTCTAAAAATCGTTCATCATGATACTGCGCATAGACGTCATCCATGACTTCCGCTATGATATTTTTAACTGGGAAGTTCTGCATGGCATCTACTACTTCATTGACAACTGGTAACGCAATCGTTTCGTGAATAGTTTGCCATGAACGATCGGTAGGGTGGTGAACAAAGGCACCGTTAAAGTTGACGATGGGTGTGGTCAGATCAAGCTGCTGGTAATAGACTTCACTAGCGCGGTATGGTCGTCCAGTCGCAATCATGACGTGGTGGCCTTGCGAAACAGCCTTACGAAGTGTCTGTTCTGTTTTGGGTGAAATGATTTTTTCATCCGTCAATAATGTTCCATCTAAATCTAAAACAATCAAATGTGGTTTCAAAAAAATCCTCTCCTACTAGTGCTAATACTTTCAGATTGTTATGTCTTTATAGTTTATCGTTAACGGTGTAAGTAAGTCAAAAAAATGAGTGATAAGGCGAAGGTATTGTCTTATCTGTTACATGTTGCTATTCTAACATAACAGTAAATGATTGTAGGAAAAGAGGAATCGTCATGATTATTCGTTCAGAAAAATGGCAAGAGATCCCGGTACTTCATATCGTGGAAGAGTCAAAAGAGAAAGAACGCATTCCTGTTGTACTATTTTTTCATGGATTTACTAGTGCGAAAGAACATAATTTACACTACGCATACAATCTGGCAAAACAAGGAATTCGTGTGATATTACCCGAAGCTAAACTGCATGGGGAACGTTCAAAGTCACTCGATGAGTTTCAACTAGCATTAAGCTTTTGGGACATCGTGTTAACTTCTATTCAAGAAGCAGATGTTTTATATGATGAACTATATAAAAGAGAATTGATCGATGACGAAACATTAATCGGCATGTGTGGTACTTCAATGGGTGGAATCACGACATTCGGCTGCCTCGCGAATTATGATTGGGTCGACGCAGCTTCCGTGATGATGGGTTCACCTGCATTCACGCGCTTAGCGAAAGGACAAATTTCTTACGCAGAGCGTGGCGGTAGGGAAATCCCGGTGTCTCAAGAAGAACGCGAGCAACTATTCGCAGCGCTTGATCAAGTAGATCTATCACAAAATCCAGGCAGACTACATCAGCGTCCACTTTTCATTTGGCACGGAGAACAAGATTCGATGGTACCGTTTGAGTTTACGAAAGAATTTTACGAGGAAATTCAAAAGGATTACGTAGAGCAGCCAGAGCTTTTGAAGTGGATGCCTGACGAAAATGCAGGCCACTCCGTTTCACGTCCAGGAATGCTTGCATCAGTCGATTGGCTTGCACACCATTTGCGTGCAAGGTAGTATGTTGGTAAGATAAGATTACTACACAGCAGAGAGGAGCATTCCGATGAACACAGAAGAAGAAATCAAGCAGTATTTATTTGGTGCGTTAGAAAACGTCATCGACCCTGAATTAGGTATTGATATCGTCAATCTTGGATTGGTTTACAATGCAGAGTTGCTCGACGAAGGAGTCGCGAAAGTTACAATGACGCTGACGTCAATGGGTTGCCCAATGGGTCCACAAATTGTAGCGAATATTGAGCAAGAGCTAATGGAACTTCCAGAGGTCAAGGACACAGTGGTAGATATCATTTGGAATCCACCATGGTCCCGCGATAACATGTCACGTTATGCCAAGATTGCACTAGGCGTACGTTAATAGAATACATCAACCACACCGTTTTATATGGTGTGGTTTTTTTAATGGCTTATGAGTCAGAATGAAAAGGAATGGAGTAGGTGGCAGGTTGTTGGGGTGGGGATTGGCGCTTCGGAGGGGGCGCTTTCCTGCGGGCATGGCTTGAGCTTCCTCGTCCGCTAAGTGCAGAGACATGCTCCTAACGCTTCGCTTTTACTCGCAAAAGCCGTTCTTCGTTACGGCTTTCGCTCCTATAGTAGTCTCAATTAATCGGGCTGTTTCTCTCCGTAACAATAGCCAGCATTATATAGAATAGGCTGACGAGGTGTTGGGGTAGGGGATTGGCGCTTCGGAGGGCGTGGCTTGAGCCGCTTCCATCGCTTCGCTACGTCCAGGGTCTCAAGGCGCACGCTGATCCTCTCGGAGTCGCCCCTCCTAGTGCAAAGATGTGCTCCCAACGCTTCGCTTATGCTCGCAAAAGCCGTACTTCGTAACGGCTCTCGCACCAATCCCTTACGGGGTGAGTGGGAGCCACTTGTTGTTGTGCTTTGAAGTTAGGATTTAAATTTAGTTTGAACTTGAACTTGAATTTACCCCATTTCAAAAGACAACAATAATTCATATCCACTTGCCAGTGTGTAATCCACTTCTCCCACTTTAATAAGTAGGATGGAAGCGGAAGCTAGCGGCGACTCCCGATGGATCAGCTCGATCAGGTGAGACGACCAAAAGAGAGCGCAGCGAACTGGTTGGCTCACCGCGAGCCCATGGGAAAGCGTCCGCTAGCTGGAGCTTCCATCCCATGACAAACACTAAGTAACCCACCTAGCCAATCCACATATCCAAAATAACAACATTAAAATAAAAAAGGAAATGCAAGATTTTGTCGAATAGGAATAGGGTAGCGTCAAACAGAATGTACTAGGGGGAATGGGAAATGTCAGTTAAAACAGCAGACCTGTGTGATGACTTCATCGACGAACTGCAAGTGTGTACAGTAGAATTCAAATCCTACGGGAAGCACAAGAGATTCTCGGGGCCGATCTCAACAGTAAAAGTCTTTGAAGACAATGTGTTAGTAAAGGAAGCACTACAAACGATTCCGGAAGGCAATGTATTGGTTGTAGACGGCGGAGGGTCAAAACGCTGCGCACTCATGGGGGACATGCTCGGCGAAATCGCGCAAGATCGTAAACTTGCGGGTGTTATTATCTATGGCTGTGCACGCGATACAGCGGATCTTGGTACACAGGAAATCGGTGTCATGGCGATTGGCAGCATGCCCGTGAAAAGTATCAAACGTGGCGAAGGGCAGAAAGAGGAAGTCCTTCATTTCGGAAACGTTGAATGGACACCAGGTCACTATGTTTACGCGGATGAAGACGGGGTAGTCGTTGCGTCTCGCCAACTAGTTTAATACACGTCGCTCGCATAATTGCGGGCGACCTTTTTTATCTAACAAACGTACATTCATTCGAGTGTTAATCTTTTACATTACGCAAAAAATATACTATAATTAAATTAATCAAAGATAGTCAAAGTCAAATTAATGAGAGGCGGATGTATATGCGTATGGATGGAATGCAAGAAGATCAGCGCTCACCACTAGAGCAATTCGGTCGCAATCTTGTGGAAGAAGTGAAAAACGGGAAAATGGATCCGGTTATTGGCCGGGATGAAGAAATTCGAAATGTAATCCGTATATTATCGAGAAAGACAAAAAATAACCCAGTCTTAATCGGTGAGCCGGGAGTCGGTAAAACGGCGATTGTTGAAGGATTGGCACAGCGTATTGTAAAAGGTGATGTGCCTGAAGGGTTGAAAAACCGTCAGATTTTCGAGCTGGATATGAGTGCGCTAATTGCGGGTGCGAAGTATCGTGGAGAGTTTGAAGAGCGTCTGAAAAGTGTCTTGAAACAAGTGAAAGAAAGTGATGGAGAAATCATCATGTTCATTGATGAGATTCATACTATAGTAGGTGCTGGAAAAACAGAAGGTGCGATGGATGCGGGGAATATGTTGAAGCCGATGCTTGCACGTGGTGAATTGTACTGTATTGGTGCGACTACGCTTGACGAGTATCGGATGTATATCGAGAAAGATCCGGCACTTGAAAGACGATTCCAGCAAGTGATGGTACGTGAACCGTCCATAGAAGATACAGTGTCCATTTTGCGTGGATTAAAAGAACGTTTTGAATTGCATCATGGTGTGCGTATTCATGACCGTGCAATTGTTGCGGCGGCAACATTATCTGATCGGTATTTAACTGAGCGTTTCATGCCGGATAAAGCGATTGATTTAATTGATGAAGCGAGCGCAATGATTCGTACGGAAATTGATTCGATGCCATCTGAACTGGATGCGGTGACTCGTAGAATTATGCAACTCGAAATTGAAGAGCAAGCATTACGTAAAGAGAAAGATACGATGAGTCAGTCACGCCTTCAGACTTTACGAGAAGAGCTGCAAGACTTGAAGGATTCTTCAAAAGATATGCGGGAGCAGTGGGATAAGGAAAAAGCGGCATTAAAAATTATTCAAGCAAAACGGGAAGAACTTGATCGCTACCGCCGTGAACTTGAGGAAGCGCAAGGTAATTTTGATTTAAACAAAGCCGCTGAATTACAGTACGGTAAAATCCCGACGTTGGAAAAAGAATTAAAAGAATTGGAAAGTCCGTTAGAAGGAACAAAAGATATACGTCTTTTACGTGAAGAAGTGACGGAAGAAGAAATTGCTTCTATCGTTGCTCGCTGGACAGGCATTCCGGTAACGAAACTCGTTGAAGGCGAGCGTGAGAAGTTATTGCGCTTACATGAAACTTTGAAAGAACGTGTCATTGGACAAGACAACGCAGTACAACTCGTCACTGAAGCTGTCTGGCGTGCGCGTGCTGGGATACAAGATCCGAATAAGCCTATTGGGTCGTTCTTGTTCCTAGGGCCTACTGGTGTAGGAAAGACAGAGCTTGCGAAAACGCTGGCTGCTACGTTATTTGATTCGGAAGATCATTTCGTACGAATCGATATGTCTGAGTATATGGAGAAACACAGTGTGTCACGTCTAGTCGGTGCACCTCCAGGATACATCGGCTATGAAGAAGGCGGTCAGTTAACGGAAGCGGTTAGAAGAAATCCATATGCCGTAGTATTGTTGGATGAAATTGAAAAAGCGCATCCTGATGTGGCAAATATTTTACTGCAGATTCTAGATGATGGGCGTATTACAGATAGTCAAGGACGATTAGTAAACTTTACAAATACTGTCGTCATCATGACATCGAATATCGGGTCCGCTTATTTACTTGAGAATGATTTGGAGGATACTGAACATGCCAAAGAAGATCTGATCATGGCAGCTCTTCGCGGTCATTTCAAACCTGAGTTACTGAACCGAATGGATGATATCATCATTTTCCATTCATTGACTACAGATTCATTTAAAGCAATTACCAACAAGATGCTCGGTGATTTGGTTGGTCGTCTGGAAGAGCAGGATCTCGAGCTCGTCTATGATGATGAAGTACTCGACTGGATTGTTCGTGAAGGAGCAGATGCGGACTTTGGTGCGCGGCCGTTAAAACGATTCATTCAACGACATGTGGAAACGAAAGTTGCGAAAGAAGTAATACGAGGTGGTCTTGTAGAAGGACAGCAAATCAAACTGTCCATGCACGAAGGGGAATTAGTTGTAGAAGTTGTCCGATGAGATCAAAATAAAAAGCGTAAGAACTGGTGAACAGTTCTTACGCTTTTTGATCGTAAATCAAACGTCTGCTGGAGATTCGTTTGGAATGATTGCAGTGATAATCAATACAAGTACAGCCAAAACGATTGAGACGGTAACGCCCGCCATGAAGTCAAATGCATTGCCACCAATGGAGCCCGCAACGTAGTTTAACATAGCTACCAAGAGGAACGACCAAACAAATGTCATAATATAGTGCATGATTTTCACCTCGACTAGTCTATTTCATAATACATCATACCATAGCAAACTAAATCGTTGAAAACAATATATGTATTATATTTGACGAAAAAGTGTCCTCGTCTTGAAAAAACATATTTTTTCTTCTATAATTACTACCAGGTACTAATATTAGATGATAAGGAACGGGGTAGATGAAATGAGAGCTGGACTTTTAGGAATGGGGAAATATGTTCCGCCCACTATTGTAACAAATGAAGATTTAGAAAAAAGTTTAGATACTTCAGACGAATGGATTCGCACGCGTACGGGAATCGAAGAGCGTAGAATCGCATCAGATGATATTAAAACATCAGACATGGCATTTGAAGCAGCAAAAAACGCATTACAATCAGCAGATATTCGTGCTGATCAAATCGGTCTGATTTTGGTAGCCACGGTTACACCGGATACTATTTTTCCGTCCGTTTCATCGATGATCCAGGAACGTCTAGGTGCAAAGAACGCAGCAGCGATGGATGTTTCCGCAGCGTGCGCAGGGTTCATGTATGGTGTGGTAACAGCGAAGCAATTTGTTGAATCTGGCACGTATGATTATGTTTTAGTAGTAGGCGTGGAAAAGTTATCGGGAATCGTTGACTGGGAAGACCGCAATACCGCTGTCTTGTTTGGAGATGGCGCAGGAGCGACAGTTGTTGGGAAAGTTAGTGAAGGAAGAGGGATCCTTTCATTTGAATTGGGTGCAGACGGTTCAGGTGGAAAACATCTTCATCATGACAAATATTTAGAAATGAATGGCCGTGAAGTATTCAAGTTTGCGGTACGTCAAATGGGAGAAACAGCAGTCAGTGTCGCTGAAAAAGCTGGTTTAACGACGGACGAAGTGGACTACCTGATTCCTCACCAAGCAAATATTCGTATTATGGAAGCGTCACGTGAACGTTTAGGCTTGCCGGTTGAGAAAATGTCGAAAACGGTTCATAAGTACGGAAATACATCGGCTGCATCTATACCGATTTCATTGACAGACGATTTAGCAGAAGGTCGAGTGAAAGATGATGATGTGATTGTACTTGTAGGATTCGGCGGCGGCTTGACATGGGGCGGCTTATGTATAAAATGGGGTAAGTAAATAGCCTGGCAAATAAAAGTTGACAATAGAAAGGAAGTTTGAAATTGGAAAAACGACGTGTAGTGGTAACGGGTATCGGTGGAATCTCTCCGGTAGGTAACTCGGCTGAAGAATCTTGGAAATCCGTGTTAGAAGGGAAATCAGGTATTGACACGATGACAAGACTGGATCAGGAGAAATTCCCGGTCAGCGTAATGGCAGAGGTTAAAGGTTTCAATATTGAGGAATACGTTTCCCGCAAAGATGCCCGTAAAATGGATCGATTCACGCACTATGCAGTTGCTTCAGCAATGATGGCAATAAAAGACGCGAACCTGGAACTTGAAGGCGACCTAGCGCTTCGTACAGGAGTTTGGATTGGTTCAGGAATCGGCGGAATGGAATCACATGAGACACAATTTAATACATTCCTCGAAAAAGGGTACCGACGCGTCAGTCCATTTTTCGTTCCTATGATGATTCCGGATATGGCTGCAGGACAGGTATCGATTTTCACGGGTGCTAAAGGAATCAACTCTTGTTCCGTAACAGCTTGTGCATCCGGTACAAACTCTATCGGCGATGCATTCGAAGTAATCCTTCGCGGAGATGCAGACGTTATGATCACAGGTGGAACTGAAGCGCCCATTACGTCACTTGCAGTAGCAGGTTTCATTGCAAGCACAGCGTTATCTTTAAATGATGATCCTAGCAAAGCTTCCCGTCCGTTTGATAAAAACCGCGATGGCTTCGTAATGGGTGAAGGTGCAGGTATTTTGATTTTGGAAGAGTATGAACATGCGGTAGCACGTGGAGCGAAGATCTATGCAGAAATCGTTGGCTACGGTTCAACAGGAGATGCGCACCATATTACAGCACCAGCACCAGGCGGAGAAGGCGGAGCGCGTGCGATGCAACAGGCATTGGCAAAAGCGGGCGTTGAACCTACGCAAGTCAATTATATTAACGCGCATGGAACGAGCACGCCGTATAATGATTTGTTTGAGACGATGGCAGCAAAGACTGTGTTTGGTGATCATGCGTATAAGTTGGCGATGAGTTCGACTAAATCCATGACGGGTCATTTGCTTGGCGCGGCTGGTGGTATTGAAGCGATCTTTACTGTGAAGGCGTTGCAGGAAGGGATTTTACCTCCTACGATGAACTATGAGACGCCGGATCCAGAGTGTGATTTGGATTATGTAGTGAATGAAGCGCGTAAGGCAGATATTACGTATGCAATGAGTAACTCGCTTGGCTTTGGTGGGCATAATGCTTCGTTGGTGTTTAAGAAGATATAAAGATAGACGGAAAGGGTCGTTTAGACTCCTTTCCGTTTTTATTATGGAAGAAGTTCAAGTTCAGGGGCCATGGCTAAGGGGAGGGCGCCGTTGACCGACGTTCCAGGCGGACGCTTTCCGGAGGGCGTGGCCCGAGCCGCTTCCTTCACTACGTTCAGTCCAGGGTCTCGAACTCACGCTGATCCTCCCGGAGCATTCCTGTTTGGTTAGTGGAGCCCTATTGAAATAGAAAAGTCCCCTTGGTATGATTCGGGGGTGTCAAGGCATCGACTACTTGACCCCTAATAATAACCAAGGAGGACTCACAT
>NZ_PDZF01000022.1:0-30938 GCF_002743425.1 Sporosarcina sp. P7
ATGTGAGTCCTCCTTGGTTATTATTAGGGGTCAAGTAGTCGATGCCTTGACACCCCCGAATCATACCAAGGGGACTTTTCTATTTCAATAGGGCTCCACTAACCAAACAGGAATGCTCCGGGAGGATCAGCGTGCGCCTTGAGACCCCGCAGGGAGCGAAGCGGACGAGGAGGCTCAAGCCACGCCCTCCGGAAAGCGTCCCCAGCTGGAGCAGCAATCCCCTCGTAGATACTAAGTCACTATCTTAAATTTGAAATTCCACACACAATCCTGTTTAAAATCCGTCAAAGAGTACTATGTCACGTCACGTCGATTTTTGTTATACTGGAACGAATGAAGGATGAGGTGACGACATGGCGTACCAAAACGAAAAACTGCCCGAAGAGAAAGTGTTTAAAGACCCTGTACACAGCTACATACATGTCCGGGATCGCGTAATATGGGACCTAGTCAACACACGCGAATTCCAGCGCTTGCGCAGAATTCGCCAGCTTGGCACTACTTACCTAGTGTTCCACGGTGCAGAACACAGCCGCTTCCAGCACTCGCTTGGTGTCTATGAAATCGTCCGACGAATTCTCGACGACGGCTTCAGGGGGCGTAAAGAATGGAATGAAGAACAGCGACTCGTCGCCCTGTGTGCAGCATTATTGCATGATCTGGGACATGGTCCATTTTCCCACGCATTTGAAAAAGTATTCAATCTGGATCACGAACAATTCACCCAGCAAATTTTATTGGAACAGACAGAAGTCCATGAAGTGCTGCGTCGTGTGTCGCCAGATTTCCCACAAAAAGTGGCAGATGTGATCGACAAAACGTACCCAGACAAACTGGTCGTCAGCTTGATCTCCAGCCAAATTGATGCAGACCGTATGGATTATCTTCAACGCGATGCATATTACACAGGCGTTTCCTACGGTCATTTCGACATGGAACGGATTTTGCGTGTCATGCGTCCGACTGAAGACCAAGTAGTCATCAAGCATAGCGGCATGCACGCGGTGGAAGACTATATCATGAGCCGCTATCAGATGTACTGGCAAGTGTATTTCCACCCCGTGTCGCGAAGTGCGGAAGTAATTCTTATTAAAATTTTACACAGAGCGAAATTTTTATTTGAAACAGGGTATGCATTTAAGCAAGAACCCATGCATTTCATTTCGTTCTTCGCTCAAGAGTTCAAATTGAAAGAGTACATAGCTCTTGATGAGGGCGTGTTATTAACATATTTTCAACTGTGGATGGAAGAAGATGACACGATTTTAGCGGATTTATGCGATCGCTTCGTTAACAGACGGCTATTTCAATATGCCGAGTTCGATCCCGCCGTGCAATATATGAAATTCGGTGAACTGATTACATTGTTTAAAGAAGCAGGGCTCGATCCCGAATATTATTTAGTGACGGATTCTTCATCGGATTTACCTTACGACTTTTATCGTCCAGGTGAAGAGAATGAGCGTGTGCCGATTTATTTACAACTAGAAAATGGCGATTTGCGTGAACTGTCGCGGCTGTCCGATGTGGTTGAAGCGATATCAGGAAAACGCAGAACAGATCATAAAATTTATTATCCTGAAGACTTGTTAGTAGATGGAAACCCGTTGCATGAGAAGATTTTGGAATTGTTAAGAGGTTAAGAGAGGGGTTGCGGGACTTGCTTCAAGAGCATGCAAAAATCGTTCAGTTTATATCGTTGGCGAATGAAGTAAATGGCCGTAAGAAAATGCAGAAGATGGTTTATATATTAAAGAAAATGAATTTCCCGTTTGCTGAGAAATATGAGCTCCATATGTATGGTCCTTATTCGGAAGAACTGACATTGCGAGTGGAAGAATTATGTGAAATGGGCTTTTTGGCTGAACGTTTTGAGGACAAGGGTTCGTATAAGCAATATTGCTATCAAGTGACGGATGAAGGATCGAAATTCCTTACGACAGCAGAAGCACCAAAAGAACAGTTGCCAAAATGTATCGAGCGATTGAATGAGAAGTCGTCACGCTTTTTGGAATTGGTCTCAACATTGCTATTTTTCGATCAGCTCGACAAAGAGGACCAAATTGCTAAAGTGCGTATCGTGAAAAACAAATTGAACTTCACTGATCAAGAAATGGATCAAGCTTTTGCCTTCATCGAAGAGATGCAAGTGAGTTCAGTCAGCTAAATGGATCAAGTAAAAAGGATTCTCACGATGAGAATCCTTTTGCTGATTTTACTGATCACTCATACGTTTTCCATTTTTAAAAAGATGGTTTTTTGGCATTTCTTCAATGAAAACTGTTACGCTGTCAGTAGTAGCACCAGTCGTTTCCACAACAGCTTGCGTAACTTTTTCACAAAGTGCCCGTTTTTGGTCGTCAGTGCGTCCTTCAAGCATTTTTACTGTGACATATGGCATTTAGTTTCCTCCTTAGCAGAAAATTCAGGTATAGTACATATAATAACAGAGACGGAGGTCGATTTATATGGCAAATGAGCAAAATTCAAAACCAAAGTTAGGCTTTACGATAATAAAAAATGACCCAACAGATGGACATAAAGGGTTCGGCATAGGTTCGTTGTCGTTGGAAAACATTTCGCCTGTGATCATCGATGTAGAAGCGGGCACAGCACAAGTGGAAATGGGGGCTATGCATGCCCGTAGTGATACGGAACGAGGAATCAAATTCACCACAGACCGCAAAGATTCTGAAGGCGGCAAACCATACTGGCTAGTTTGGGTGACAATTGATTACCGTGAGGAAGGTCCGTATTACGCAGGTATCACAGCTTGCGAAATGATCGTCAACCGTGAGAAGAGACGTGGCTACAAGTTACTGGCAGACCACGTCAACCGTATGGACAAATCCATGAAGAGACATATTATCGTAGACGAAATGGACGATCGTTCGAAAAAAATTCTTAAGGACTTTCTGAAATCACATAACGCAGAACTTTGGGAACGTAGTACACCTGAATTACACGAAGGTTTGCGCACAGAGTAAGACGTCCAACGGCATACGTAAAAAGTACAATTTTCGTCAAATGCGTCAAAAATGTGACAATTTGCATTACGTACTCTTTGAGGTTGAATGTCTGCAACAAAGGAAGTAAACTAAACATACAGCTTTGCGCTGTAATCTAGGACACCCGCTATGTAGAGGATCGTTTGATGAAACCACAAACCCAAGCAGTGCAGATTCACTCGATTACTACATAACGGTCGAAACAGCCTCGCTCTCCGCGGATACGGAGAACGAGGCTGTTTTTATGTGGATTTAAGAAGTGAAGTCTACTTCCAGCACTCATAGTATGTGGCTACGCGCTCTATGCTGCCGTGCGAACGCACATATTCTGTAGCTAAGCGTACATCCGCTCTATCACTCCCGCTATCCGCTCAATCACCGCAGCTTACCGCTCTATCTGGAGACAGATCCGCTCAAACATCATCGCGATCCGCTCTATGCAAACGTCCAAGCGCTCTATCACGCACGTCAGCCGCTCAATCTCTACAGTTTCCCGCTCTATCACTCAAAAAACGAAAACGGGAATAACTCCATTTTAGAATTTTCCTCTTCTCCCGAATGTTGTTCTCTCAACGAGCGATCCGTGCATAACTTCTTCGGTACATCTTTATCCTTCACATAGATCAATCGTTGCTTCGCGCAATCATTGACCGCAATCCCGCCAGTTTCGATATCCACAATGACGCCTTGTACGCCTGAAGGGGGAAGGAAGGGTTGTGGGGCTGTTCCTTCATGCGCCGCTTCCATAAAATCGATCCAGACTTTTTTTGAAACGGTTTTATCCTCCAAATTCTCTAGTTGCTTGCCACGGTCAAAGCCTGTCCAGATGCCTGCAGTTAATGTGGGCGAGAATCCAATCAAATACTGATCCGATATCGTTGTTCCGGACTTCGCTGCATAAGGTCGTGTTTGTTTCGGTCGCATTGATAAGCCTGTAGAAGTTAAATAATCATTGAAAACAGGGTCGAACATCCCTGTCATCAAATGCGTTAGCACAAATGCGTCTTGTTCCGACATGGCTTGCTTTGGCTTCTTAGAAGGGTGCTCATAGACCAGTTTTCCGTTCGCATCCGTAATCGATAGAATCATTTGGGGTTCGACTTGTTTACCTTTTGACGCAATACGATTATACGCTGTCGTCATCTCGAATAATGTCACATCGGATGTTCCAAGCGCGACTGCTGGGGATTCGGGAAACGAGACATCGATGCCTAGTCGCTGCGCCATTTTTGTGTACGGCTTGTAACCGACTTGCTCAAGCGTTTTGACTGCATAAATATTATCTGAAATGGCAATCGCCTGTGCCAATGAAATCGGCTTCACCGCAAACTCCCCGTTAATATTGCTTGGCTCATATGTCGAACGACCGTCATCATACGTAAACACTGTCTTTTCAGCTGTCATGAATGTTAACGGATTCATACCTTTTTCTAGCGCTGCTGCATAGAGGATGGGCTTCATCGCAGATCCCGGCTGACGTTTCGCTTGAGTTACTCGGTTGAAGGAGCTGTCGCCAAAATCCACTCCGCCTATCATCGACGTCACGAATCCCGTGTCTGCAGCCATGGAAATAAATCCGACTTGCAGGTCATTTGCGGGCATAGCTTGTTTAATTGCTTGTTCTGCTGCTTGCTGGTGCTGTTGATTCAACGTCGTTCGAATTTGCCAGCCGCCTTCTGCAGGTACACGTCCTTTTGATGCGAGGATGTCTTCTGCCTCTTGCCACGCAGCATCCAAAAAGTACGGTGCCACTTGCTTCATATCTTTCCAACTCTCCGTCTTCAGTACGATCCTCTCATCTACCGCGCGTTCCTTTTGCTCGGCTGAAATATAATCGTACTGCTCCATTTGCTCGAGCACGAGCAGTTGGCGGTTGCGTGAATTCTCGGGATTATCAAGAGGTGAATAAATAGAAGGGCCTTTTGCGATCGCCGCAATCGTAGCCGCTTCTTCCAATGTCAGCTCTTTCGCCGCTTTTGAGAAATAAAATCGGCTCGCCGCTTCGACCCCGTACATTCCATGACCGAAGTAGACGGTATTTAAATAACCTTCCAAAATCGTATCCTTGTCATAGAAAACTTCGAGTCGATAAGCAAACAATGCCTCATGCAGTTTCCGTGTCCAAGACTTTTCGTGCGTCAAATACAGATTCCGCGCATATTGCATGGTAATCGTACTCGCGCCTTGTGCCTTACTCATCGTTTTGACGTCCTTCAGAACTGCACCCGCAATCCGTTTATAATCAAATCCATTATGCGAATAAAATTGTTTATCTTCAGTTGCCACGAAAGCATCTGTAAGAAAAGGGGATATATCGGACAGCTTCATCCAGTAACGTCTATGTTGCGAAAAGTGATCCCCGATCTGATGCCCGCTATGATCGAGGAACAATGAAGCCTTCGGTACGCTTAATGATGGGGCACCAAGTACTTGAGCATATATTCGAAGGGCGATTAAGACCGTCACGATCGCGGCTATCGACGTGATCGACAGGGAAAACACAACCATTTTCATTTTTTTACGATTGGTGGATTTTATATAGTCGGTACGTTTCATTACTCATCACATCCCGTTCCATTCAGTATCTTTTGACAGTATGGGACGGTAATGGACGGATTAAACGGACTGTAGGAAAAGTTTAGACGTGTAACATTGAAACTGGTACCAGAAGAAGTGTATAATGAGTGAATCTATTTACTTAAGGCGGTGAACGAATGGAAGCGCCAAAATTGAAAGTTCAGCTCCGTTCCGTTATTCAACATCCAGACCAGCAAGCGGAAACGCATACGATGCAGGCGACTGGAGAGATCATTGAGAAAAAAGGGCAGGCCTACTTATTGTTTGAAGAACGGACAGAAGGAATGCCAGCAGTCCGAACGACCGTGAAGCTACATGCCGAAGATGCCTTCATCATGCGTAAAGGCGGCGTGCAGATGCGCTTACCGTTCAGACAAGACGATGTCCGTTTTGGCACGTACGGTAATGGTCCTGCCGTTATGGATTTAGCCGTTTATACCAATCAACTGGAGTGGGTACCTGGACGTTTTACCGTAGCGTACGACTTACATTCAGATGAAAGTTTATTAGGGAAATACCATTTGACAATAACCTACTCGGAGGTAACACAATGAATGCAGTAGAGCAGATTCAACATGAAATTAAAGAAGCGTTGCACGAAGCGATTGAGAAAGCACAACTAGTTGAAGGTGCGGATATTCCGGAAATTAAACTGGAATCACCAAGAAGTAAAGAGAACGGCGATTATGCAGCGAATATCGCAATGCAGTTGACAAAACTAGCGAAAAAGCCACCACGTGCAATCGCGGAAAGTATCTTGGAGCATCTTGATACGACAAACACGGCAATCGACTCCATTGAAATTGCTGGACCCGGTTTCCTCAATATCCGCTTGAAAACAGACAGTCTCGGAGATATCGTGAAATCTGTCCTGGACCAAGGAGCAGACTACGGACGTTCCGACAGCGGACAGCAACAGAAGATCCAAGTTGAATTCGTTTCAGCGAACCCAACAGGCGACTTGCACTTAGGACACGCACGCGGGGCATCACTTGGTGATTCATTATGTAATATTCTTGACAAAGCAGGCTATGACGTAGCGCGGGAATACTACATCAATGATGCGGGTAATCAAATAAATAACTTAGCGTTATCGATTGACGTTCGTTATTTCGAAGCACTTGGATTAGAAAAAGAAATGCCAGAAGACGGCTACCGTGGTGCAGATATCATCGCCATCGCAAAAGGTCTCGTTGAACAATATGGAGACAAGTATGTCCATGTTCCAGAAGAAGAGCGACTTGCATTTTTCCGTGAACACGGCTTGAATATCGAATTAGATAAACTAAAGAAAGACTTAACGGACTTCCGCGTGCATTTCGATAACTGGTTCTCGGAAACATCCCTATATAACAACGGCAAGATCGAAATCGCACTCCAAAAACTTCGTGAAAATGGCCATGTCTATGAAGAAGACGGCGCGACTTGGTTCCGCTCCACTACATTTGGTGACGATAAAGACCGTGTATTAATCAAACAAGACGGATCATTCACGTACTTAACACCGGACATTGCCTATCACCAAGACAAGCTAAGTCGTGGATTTGATAAACTAATCAATATTTGGGGAGCAGACCACCACGGATATATTCCACGTATGAAAGCAGCAATCCAGGCGCTAGGTTATGACCGCGATACGCTCGAAGTAGAAGTGGCGCAAATGGTTCAGCTCTATAAAGACGGAGAAAAATTCAAAATGAGCAAGCGCACAGGAAAAGCGGTCACATTGCGTGAACTCGTAGAAGAAGTCGGATTAGACGCTGTACGGTATTTCTTTGCGATGCGCTCAGGCGATGCACAAATGGACTTCGATTTAGATTTGGCAGTATCCAAATCCAATGAAAACCCTGTCTACTACGCACAATACGCGCACGCACGTATCTGTTCAATCCTACGTCAGGCAAAAGAACAGAACGTGGAAGCGTCAACGAAAAACGTCACGCTATTGCAAGATGAGAAAGAATTGGAGCTACTGAAGAAGCTCGGAGATTTCCCGAAACTTATCAGCGACTCAGCTCGCATGCGCGCACCGCACCGCGTGACGACATATATTCAAGAACTAGCAGCTACATTCCATAGTTTCTACAATGCGAATAAAGTGCTCGACCCGGAAAATAAAGACCTGTCCGAGGCACGTTTGGCTTTGATCACAGCAACTAAAACGACGATTGCGAACGCATTGAAATTAGTTGGCGTTGAAGCACCGGAAAGAATGTAATATCTCGAAAACGGCCAAGCAGATTATTTACTGCTTGGCTTTTTTATGTCTTTGGAAGTACTGCCTTTCAAAGTTTCATCAAATCCAACGAAATATCCCAATAGCGCGATCTTCAAGCAGTTTGGCGCGGTTACACATCATAATAGCGCGGATCACTCAACGATTGGCGCGGTTACATAGAGTAATTGCGCGGTGTTAAACACGAAATGCGCGGTCTATTCCAGTTTTAGCGCGGTTCAACCTACCACCACAAGAACAGGTAGGAAGTGGGATGACTTTTGAAAGATCAGCACCGCCCTGTACAACCCTCACTATTACCGCTATAATAAAGCATAATTACATATCTTCTAAAAGGTTCTCAATACTAGAGATGAAAAGTGAAATCGGTTCAAATCCGATGCGGTCCCGCCACTGTACGTGCTATGCACAAGCCAGGTCACCCTGCCTTTTTAGAAAATGAAGTTCCGCAGCAACCTACGAGGATAGGTGTACTGGAAGAAGTCGCGTCCTGATTTCATCCCACCTAATCCTTCGAATGATCGAAGGTTTTTTCATGTCTGCGACTTGCGTAATGCCACACACATATTAAAGGAGGAACACACATGAAGAAGTTTTTACAACTACTGCTGACAGCTATGCTCGCGGTACTACTACTCGCAGCATGTGGAAGCGATAGTGCAAAAGAAGAAACACCAGCAGATGAAAATCAAGCTGGCAAAGAAACGAAAACAGAACAAGCATCAACGGATACAACGAGTTATCCATACACCCTGACAGATGCGATTGGCGAAGAAGTTACATTTGAAAAAGCGCCGGAAACTGTCATTTCATTACTTCCAAGCAACACGGAAATTTTATACGGAATTGGTGCAGGGGATAAAGTCATTGCAGTAACAGAAAACGATGATTATCCTGAAGAAGTAACGGAGCTTGATACAGTAGGAGACTTTACGGTCAACATAGAAAAAGTGATTTCATTGCAACCGGAAGCAGTGTTCGCAAATGAAATGATGATGGGTTCGAATGAAGAAGGATTGAATCAGATTCGCGACGCAGGCATCCCTGTGATTGTTATACAGAATGCAGGAACATTTGAAGAGACATATGAAACGATTGAACAGATTGGTAAAGTTATGGACAAAAATGCGGAAGCGAATCAAATCGTTGAAGATATGAAAACGAAAGTCGCTGATATCGAAAAGAAAGCAGCGGACATCACGGACAAGAAGCGCGTGTTCATTGAAAACTCCGATGCGCCTGAAATTTATACGCCAGGAAAAGGAACTTTCCCACAACAGTTTTTGGATATGATCAATGCTGAAAACATCGTGACAGAAGAAGGTTGGATTATGATTAGTCCTGAAACGATTGTAGATGAAAATCCGGATGTAATTTTGGCAATGTATAGCTATGTTCCAAACGTTGTAGAAAATATTAAGACGCGTGACGGGTTTGATGCGGTTACTGCGATCAAAGAAGATCGAGTCATTCAACTGGATGAAGATATTACAAGCCGTACAGGTCCGCGTTTAGCTGACGGATTAGAATTGTTTGCGAAAGCAGTCTATCCTGAGGTATTCGGTGAATAAAACTGCGCTCGCCTATGTCGTGTCGATTGCCACACTCCTTGTGGCAATTTGGCTCGGCGTATCGATCGGTACAGTGAAAATACCAATAGAGACGCTATGGAATCAAGCGGACGCGACCGCAAGTAATATTTTGTGGAAGATCCGTATGCCGCGTGTGTTGCTGGCAGGAATTGTCGGTGCCTCACTGGCTATATCAGGAGCCGCGTTCCAAGGGCTTTTGAAAAATCCATTAGCTGATCCTTACACCCTCGGAGTGTCATCCGGTGCCTCTGTCGGCGCCGTGATTACACTCTTTTTTGGTATATCGCTACCGGTTCTTGGCGCGTTCACCTTACCTGTATTTAGTATGATGGGTGCAGCAATCACGATGTTTTTAGTGATTGGCTTTGCTCGAATGGTAGACCGATCGATGAAAATGGAGACGATCATTTTAACAGGAATTATTTTTGGTTCTTTTCTCGGTTCCGTGCTGTCGCTGATGATCGCGTTAACGCAAGAAGAACTTCGTCAGATCGTCGGTTGGCTCCTTGGTAGCGTATCGATGCGCGGCTGGAATTATATTCTGATGGTCCTGCCATTTTTCTTCATCGGTACATGTATGCTGTGGCTTAATCGCCGTGAATTGAATGCTTTATTATTCGGTGAAGAACGCGCGCATCATCTTGGAGTCAATGTCAAACAACGTAAATTGATGATTTTGCTAGGGGGATCGGTATTAACTGGTTCCGCTGTTGCCGTGTCTGGAACTATCGGCTTTGTAGGCCTAGTTGTACCGCATATGACACGGATGTTATGGGGCTCCGATCACCGTCACGTATTGCCATTATCATTATGTAACGGTGCCTCATTACTGATCATTTGCGATCTCGTAGCACGAACGATTATTTCACCGGCTGAATTACCGGTCGGTGTCATTACCGCATTCATTGGCGCTCCGGTGTTTGCCTATATCTTTTACAAACAACGTAGAAAAGGAGCGATGTGAAGATGTTGCAAGTGGACAATTTGTCGGGAGGCTACGGAAGAGAACCGATTGTGCGAAATGTGTCGTTCCACGTGGAAAAAGGAGAAGTTCTCGGAATTTTAGGACCGAATGGTAGCGGGAAATCTACATTACTGAAAATTATATCGGGGATTTTGCCGAAACAAAGCGGTAAGGTCATGATTGCCGGAAAGCCTTCTGGTGCCTATACGCAGAAACAATTCGCACAGCAAGTAGCCGTCTTGCCGCAGCTTCATGCCCATGCCTTTTCCCATAGCGTCAAAGACACTGTCGCTCTAGGTCGTTATCCGTATCAGACCGGAATTTTTTCAAGTTGGTCGGAGTTTGACGAGCAGGCGGTACAAGAAGCGATGAATCATACAGGTGTCACGCGATACGAAAATACCGCCATTGAATTATTATCAGGCGGTGAGCAACAACGCGTATTTGTTGCACAAGCACTCGCCCAGCAAGCACCTATTTTATTATTGGATGAACCGACAAATCACCTCGACATCGCGCATCAGCAACAATTGCTCGATACGATCCGTAATCAAGCGAGACAGAAGGGGATTACGGTTATTTCGGTATTCCATGATATCAATCTCGCTGCTCTGTATTGCGATCGTCTGTTGCTATTAAAGAATGGAGAAGTAGCATCAATCGGTGTGCCGCAAGACGTCGTGCTCGAGCAAGAGATTCATCACGTATACAATGCGCGCGTCAAAACACAGCCCCATCCTGAAATGCCGAAGCCTCAAATGACGTTGTTGCCGAACTTGCAAGAAAAGGTAGAGCTATTTTCTGTAAAGAAGGCAGATATAACGATTAAGGAAGATCACGTATTGTTACAATCAAGCCAATCGCTGAAGACGATTTCTTCCGCTGTCCATAATGCGGGACTTGGCTGGTACAAGACATTCGTTAATCGAGGCGTACGTGCGGATTATATGATTGATGATGTTCAACAGGAGAACACGGACTATTTGCGTACGCTTGGCTATCATCTGACAGATACAGTCGCCATGATGACAGCCGTTAGTCCTGAGCACGTCGAAGTAGAAGAGTACGAAGGAGAATTCGGCTCGATTGTCGTGGCGGTGACAGCAGGTATTGGAAACGCGGTGGATGTTTCAAAGTCTTGGCAACGTGAAGATATTCCTTACATAGGTACGATCAATACATGGGTATTCATTAATGGTGAATTAAGTGAAGAAGCTTTCGTCCAAGCGTTGATTACCGCAACAGAAGCGAAAGTGAAAGCGCTGCAAGACGAGCAAGTGAAAGATCCAGAATCCGGCACAGTCGCTACAGGTACTTCGACAGATAGCGTGTTGATCGCATCTACACAACAAGGAGAATACTTGCCGTACGCAGGGCCCATTACTCAACTCGGCAAGTTGATCGGTAAAGGGGTCTATGATTGTACGGTGCGAGCTATTCATTCGTATCGATTAGCAGTTGGTGAGCACCGATGATTCCTGCACATTTTATTGCGATCGCCATTGGCATGGTGCTCGACCGGCTCATTGGGGACCCGCCTAACTGGCCGCATCCAGTCAAGTGGCTAGGTACGATGATTAGTAACTTAACGAAGCTATTGAATAAAGGAAGCATGCGTACAATAAAAGGGGCGATCGTCTGGTTGTTTATATGTATGACGACGTTTCTACTCGTCATCTGGCTCGTCAGTATTGCGTATCGCCTCCATCTGTTGGCGGGGATCGCAATCGAGGCGTTGCTCATTGCGGCGGGACTTGCTCAAAAGAGTTTGCGTGACGCGGCATTGCTAGTTTATGAGCCATTGAAGTCAGAAGATATGAACGAAGCCCGTGAAAAACTCAGTTGGATTGTCGGTAGAGATACGAAGGAGCTCGATGAAAGTGAGATAGCCCGCGCTACGATTGAAACGGTTTCAGAAAACACGTCTGACGGAATCACGGCTCCATTATTTTGGGCATTCTTGCTCGGTGCACCTGGCCTATGGCTGTATAAAGCGATCAATACACTCGATTCCATGGTGGGGTACAACGATGAACGTTATCGTGAATTTGGAAAAGTTTCGGCTCGTATGGATGATCTCTTTAACTGGATTCCTTCAAGAATTACGGGGTTGCTCATTCTAGTTTTCACTCCCAATGAAGGCGGACATTCATTTGCAAAGCGAATTAGCGGCTGGCTAGGCGATGCCAAAAAACATTTGAGCCCAAATAGCGGTTATCTTGAAGCAGCAACGGCTTGGCAACTCAATATTCAGTTAGGCGGACGTAGTACATATCGCGGAGTGGTGTCGGAGCGGGCGATACTCGGTCCGGCAGTCATTGCGAATAAAGAACATATTCGCTCCGCTACTTACCAAATGCAAGTCGTGTCTTGGACATTCTGGTCACTCGGCACAGTAATAGGAGGAATTTTCTATGCGATTGCCTGAACACGGCGCAAACAGTAAACGACTATACACATCAATGAATATTCCTATGCCTAATGAAGTGTTGGATTTCAGTGAGAACTGCAATCCAGCAGGTCCTCCGCCGTCTGTAATAGAAGCGTGGCCTACGTTGATATCAACACTCAACAGCTATCCTGATCCAGACGGTCAGCCATTTCGTTCGGCGGTTTCGGTTTTTCATCAAGTAGACGAACAACAAGTACTCGTTGGCAATGGTGCGGCAGAAATCCTCTCTTTATTGGCAGGGAATTACCGAGGCAAACGAGTCATCTTGATTGATCCAACCTTTTCCGAATATCGCGCTACGCTTGAAGCGAACGGTGCAGAGGTCGTTTCGCTTCAAGCTAGTGAAGCAGAAGGTTTTGAATTGCCTATGCGTCAAATCTTAAAGGCATTACCTACTGCGGATGCGATATACATCTGCACGCCAAATAATCCGACAGGCTTGTTACCTTCAAAAAGCGAGCTACTAACGATTATAGAAGTGGCTAAAAGTAGTTCGACAGATGTTGTGCTAGACGAAGCATTCATTGATTTCATCGATGAATCCAAGTCCTTTATTCCACAAGTCGCCAACTATCCGAATTTGTTAATCGTACGCTCGATGACGAAAATGTATGCGATTCCTGGCATCCGTCTAGGGTATATCATTGCACATCCCAATCGAATTGAAACGTTGAAACAACGAGCTTCGCATTGGCATGTCAACGGACTTGCTGCTGAAATCGGGTTGTTCTGTTTACAGGAAGAAGCGTATCGTGAACAGGCGATTTTGCACGCGCAATCAGAACGCGTAAAGATGACGCAGTTCTTGCGCTCACATAGTTGTGAAGTCCTCGACTCTTCCGCTAATTATCTCGTCATGAAGCCCGTGCAAGATGCGAAAAAGCTTTATAAAGAGTTATTGAATCAAGGGATTGTCCTGCGGCATTCGGAAAACTTCCGCGGGATGAACGGGCGTTGGTTGCGGATCGGAATGAAATCCGAAACGATGATGGATACACTGCGGGAGGCGATGGATCAATGGTTCAAGCGACAGTAACCTTCATCAGTGGCGGAGCGCGCAGCGGAAAAAGTGCGTATGCGGAACGTCTGCTTACCCATCAAACAACAGGTCGCCTCGTCTACATTGCATCCGGTGTAGCAGCCGATGAAGAGATGAAGCATCGGATTGATCAACATAAAGAAGATCGTCGTCATGCGAATTGGCACACACTCGAGCAACCGAAACATCTCCATGAAGTGTTGCCGTTTTTAAAACCGGGTGATCTCGTGTTATGGGACTGCCTCACTACATGGCTCGCTAATGAAATGTATGAAGGATACGAAGAAGGGACACCTTGCGTTCATCGCGCGGGGTGTTTAGAACAAAAGCAGAATCAACTACTTCACACGATAAAGCAAATGACAGAAATCGTCTCACAGCTAGTCATTGTTTCAAATGAAGTCCTCGATGAGTGGCCACAATACGAAGAAGAGACGGAAATCTACCGCCAAACCATCGGCATACTGCATCAACAAATCGTACAGCAAGCAGACTGTGCGATTGAAATGGATCACGGGTCGCCAATCGTCTGGAAAGGTGTGAATTCATGAACGGATTAATGATCGTCGGTACTGCTTCAGATGTCGGTAAAACGATGATTTGCACTGCGCTATGTCGACTGCTTTCGAATGAAGGCGTCCATGTAGCACCTTTCAAATCACAAAACATGTCGGGCTTCTCTGAAACGTTAGCGGACGGACGTGAAATCAGTCGGTCCCAATTCCAGCAGGCACAAGCAGCCCGCACACAACCGATTATTGAAATGAATCCAATTTTGATGAAGCCGCGCGACGCTATGCGGGCTGACGTTCTACTTATGGGTGTACCGTTTGAGGCGATAGGCGGGCAATCTTTTCGTGAAGAGTGGTTCGAAAAAGGTCTTGAAACAATTCGAGGAGCGTTAGATTATTTGTCCGATCACTACGACATGGTGATCATCGAAGGGGCGGGCAGTACCGCAGAAGTAAATTTGATGGATCGTGAATTGACGAATATGCGCGTTGCGGAACTGGCAGATGTACCTGTCGTACTAGTTGCGGACATTTCCAAAGGCGGTGCTTTTGCATCGGTTGTTGGCACACTTCAACTACTTTCAGAAGAAAGACGTCAGCGTGTCAAAGGCATTATCATCAATAAATTTTACGGTAACGTGTCTAATTTCGAAGACGGCGTAAAATTTATTGAACAATACACTGGGATCCCGGTGGCGGGTGTCATTCCCGTCTTAGAAAACCATGGAATACTAGAAGAAGACATGGATCGTGCCACGCTTCCTGCAACGGAAGGTGTCGATGTCTACGAACAATGGGCTGATCACGTAAAGCAACATCTCGACTGGCCGTTGATTCAATCTATTTTGGCGTAAAGGAGCGAGAAGATGAATAGCATTTTACTAGCGCTCCAATTTTTTACGTCACTTCCTGTTCATAAAGAACTGCCGTTAGGGAAAAAAGAAGTATCCGGCATGTACATCGCGCTGCCGTTCATTGGGGGCGGTATCGGCGTACTGCTAGCAGGCGTTGCGTATGTTACAAGTGATTTCAATAGTTTCCTGACTGCTGTACTCATTTTGCTCGCGGGATTGGTTGCGACTGGCGGCTTACACGTAGACGGATTTGCGGATCTCGGTGATGCATTCTTTTCCTATCGGGATCGTGAAAAACGACTGACTATCATGGATGATCCACGGCTCGGCGCATTCGGCACATTGTCGTTACTCGTTTTACTCTGCTTGAAAATTGGCTTATTCATTGAAATATTGCAGCTCGTAAACGGTTGGGCGTTGCTTGTCGCGGTGCCGATTCTCTCCCGTGCTACATTAGTAGGGTATTACACACTAACAAAAACCGCGAAAACAAGCGGCATTGCGTACTTTTTCAAACAACAATTTCTACGCGGACGGATGCTTGTTACATCGAGTGCGATCAGTGTAGTGACGATTGTTTTGTTAAGTATTCAATTCCGCTCCATCTTATTAACCCCCGTCATGCTACTCGTCATATGTTTGGCAATCTGGCTTTATCATCGCTGGACGATCAAACATTTCGGAGGCGTCACAGGGGATCTATGCGGTGCATTCATTGAAGGAATGGAGGTACTATTATGGCTCGTCCTTATCGTATATTTCTCGTCCGGCATTTAACGACGACTGCGAATGAACAGCGACTCTATTGTGGATGGACGGATAGCGAATTGGTGTCGCAAGAAGGCGAGGCCATTGAATTTCCAGTAGCCGTCCAACATGTAATGGGTAGTGATTTGATCAGAACCCGTCAAACTGCGGCCATTTATTTTCCACAAATAGACTTTACGGCTGATGTGCGCTGGCGGGAATGTCATTTCGGGGATTTTGAAGGGCAGTCGTATGATCAGTTGAAACATGATCCTGACTATCGCAACTGGCTAGACGATGCGTGGAACACACCACCGCGCAATGGGGAAACATTGCAACAAGTAAAATCACGCGTGTTGGATGCATTAGCTGAGTTGCCAAATGAAGCAGTCGTCGTGACGCATGGCGGCGTGATTCGCGTAGTGCTCGATACATTCACACAAGAGCAACGTTCATTTTGGGAATGGGATGTAACAAACGGATCCATTTGGCAACTCGAATGGGCTAGCGAGAATGAATTCAAGGAGGGGAAGCCATGCACGTCGTTATCGGAGGTGCCTATAACGGTAAAACAGACTATGTGAGACGTTGGATTGGCGATTCGGCGGCATGTTTCTGTACAATGGATACAACAGCAACCGCTAACCCCGATCAAACACTCGTTATCTCGGGTTTGCACGAGTGGCTGATGACTACAGATATAACAGAAATAGAGGCCAGCAACGCAGTGCGCGAAATCAGCGGACCGAACACTGTCTTCATTTTAACGGAAATCGGGCGGGGCATTGTGCCGCTTGATGCACAGCAACGGGAACTGCGCGATCGATGTGGCCGTTTGTATCAGCAATTATTCGCAGAAGCCACAACGGTTACAAGAATTTGGTATGGTATTGCTCAGACAATCAAAGGAGTGAAGTGAAATGAAAATCTATACGAAGACTGGCGACAAAGGTACGACAAGTTTAATTGGCGGACGCGTCGCAAAAGACGACTTGCGCGTTGAAGCATACGGCACGATTGATGAACTAAATTCATTTATCGGGAAAGCTATGACAGAACTGGATGGAGAGAAGTTTGTGGATATCTTGACTGATCTCGAGACCATTCAAAATGAATTATTTGACGGTGGCGGCGACTTGGCAAACGTCATGAAAGAGCGTCATTACAAGCTTGACGAAGAACCTATCACAGTTCTTGAAAACCGAATCGATAAGCTAATGGAAGAAGCGCCTGAACTAGAACGTTTCATCCTACCAGGCGGTTCACCGGCAGCGGCGACATTGCATATCGCACGTACCGTAACACGCCGTGCAGAACGTGTAACCGTTACACTGATGAACGCGGCGGACGATGTATCACCTGTCGTGGGGCGCTATTTGAACCGTCTATCGGATTATCTATTCGTAGCAGCACGCATCGTCAACGCTCGACTCGGCATTCCAGACAATGAATACGTCCGTAGCGCAAAAGTATTCCGCACGAATGATAAAAAGGATAAGTGATCATATGTAAATAGGGACCTCTGGTAATGCCAGAGGTCCCTGTTTTTTTGTGTGGCGCTCAATGTATCCTTGTCTCCGCTCAATCGCGTAGCTTGAGCGCTCTATCAAGCTTTGCATCCGCTCTATCACGGGGTCCGAGCGCTCTATCAAGCTTTGCATCCGCTCTATCACGGGGCCCGAGCGCTCTATCAAGCTATTGCATCCGCTCAATCGCTGTCCCGAAGCGCTCTATCAAGTTCCGTATCCGCTCTATCACAATGCCAGAGCGCTCAACCAAGTCTCACATCCGCCCCACCCCCCATCAAATCAAACCCGAATCACATCATACAATTTCGTAAACTCTCGCTTACTTAAAATTTTCGGCACAGGATACAACGGATTCGCTTCCACTGAGGCGCGTTGTACCATTAGTGGAATATCTTCTACCATAATTCCATCTACATGTTCCGGAATATTCATCGCATGATTCAACGCTCGAATTGCCTCGATGAACTTCTCCGCTTTTATTCGCTTCGAATCCGAATGATTTGTGATGCCAATTAAATCAGCTAACTCGGAAAGGGGATTATATACGTTTTTGCCATAATACTCGAGTATGTGCGGCAAAATAATCGCATTCGCTAATCCGTGTGGCATGTTGTAAAATCCACCGAGCGTGTGTGCGATGGCATGAACATTGCCGACGTACGCTCGAGTAAATGCTTTGCCGGCCAAATAAGAAGCCTGTTGCATATTCGTTCGGGCGGTTAGATTATCCCCATTGCGGTAGGCTTCATATAAATTTGAAAACACGAGTTGCACTACTGTACGGCTGTCTCTCCGCGTATCATTCGTATTACTGTTGCCAATATACGCTTCGACTGCGTGCGTTAAGGCATCCATACCGGTAGTTGCCGTAATCGCTGGCGGCAACTTCATTGTCAACAGTGGATCGAGCACAGCATAATGGGGAATCAGTGACGTATCATTGATCGCATACTTCTCATATGTCTCACTATTCGTCACTACCGCAGCGAGCGTTGCTTCACTTCCGGTTCCCGCGGTCGTAGGTACTGTGAACAATGTAGGGATTCGCTTGCGCACGTGGAATAAGCCTTTCAATTCGGGAATCTGTTTCTCGGGTCTTGCAATTCGTGCACCTAACGCTTTTGCGCAATCCATTGGAGAACCACCGCCGAACGCGATGAGTGCTTCGCATTCATTGGCTATGTACAATGCTCGCGCTTCTTCGATGTTGATGATCGTAGGATTTGCGACAGTTTGGTCATACACCAAGTATTTGATACCGAGTGAATTAAGACCGACTAGCATGACATCTAATAAGCCCAGCTTGGCGACATTGCGATCTGTAATAATGAGCACGCTACGAATACCAAGACTTTTTACTTTCCCCGCAAGGCTTTCCAAACTACCAGGTCCAACTAGCAACTCCGGCTCGCGCCAAGGTAAAAAATTCATTCCGACTTTGAGTCCTTTTTGAATCAACCTTGCATATAATCGATACATAACAAAACCCCTTTCTCATGCTAGCAGCGCATTATGAAAACGTTAGCATGAAGTAGGTGAATTTGCTATATTAAAATACGATAAAATAGAATGTTCCAACTATTTTAGTAGTAATGTTATACTAGAGATGGAAAGCGCTAAATTTCTCTAATTAGGTTTAGTAATCAATTTAAGTAGAGTAGCGATAAAGACTACCAGAGCGAGCTTTGATGCGAGAATAATTATAATAAATACATAATGACTTGACAAAAAGACCTCTCATACATAGTAAGAAAATAAAAAATAAACTTTTAAAAACAGTTGACTGAATGATCATTCATTATTACACTATACATAGAATCTAATTGAAAGCGGTTTCTCAAAGGGAATCACAAGTAGAAGAAATGGAAGGGGAATAAGGGATGAATATATTACTTATCGCGAACTGGATATTATTTGCAGCGGTCGTTATATACGGCTTTGGTTTATTCCTATACTTACTAAAAACTCGCTACGAATTCATCCGACTGGGGAGAAAAGAAGAATTCGATAATGATGTTAAAGCGCGTTTGAAGAAAATTTGGGTTTACGTATTTGGACAAAAGAAACTACTGAAAGATAAAAAGAGTGGGGCCATCCATGTGATGTTCTTTTATGGTTTCCTACTCGTTCAATTTGGGGCAATTGACCTGATCTGGAAAGGCTTAAAACCGGGATCACATCTGCCACTTGGCCCGTTGTATCCGGCGTTTACATTCTTTCAAGAAATTGTCGTATTTGTCATCTTAGTAGCGGTCGTATGGGCATTCTACCGTCGTTACATGGAGAAGCTAGTTCGTCTAAAGCGCGGCTGGAAGTCTGGTCTAGTTCTTATATTTATTGGACTACTTATGATTTCCACACTGGTCGCTAACGGCGCGAACATGATTTGGCATAATGAAGGCACTACCTGGACAGAGCCCATGGCGTCGATCATCGCAACAGTATTCAGCGGTGTTCCGACAGGCGTAGCTGTCACCATATTCTTTATCGGCTGGTGGGTACACTTACTAACATTGCTGACGTTCCTAGTGTATGTTCCACAATCGAAGCACGCGCACTTGATTGCAGGTCCGGCAAACGTCTATTTCCACCGCTTAGATCACGCGGGACGTTTGAAGCCAATCGATTTTGAAGCACTTGAAGAAATCGAAGACGAGGATGAAATGCCGCCACTTGGTGTAGGTAAGATCACCGACTTCACACAAGCGCAAATGATAGATTTCTATGCCTGTGTAGAATGTGGACGCTGTACGAATATGTGCCCAGCGACGGGTACTGGTAAGATGTTGTCGCCGATGGACTTGATCACGAAGCTACGTGACCACTTAACAAACACAGGTGCTGTCATGACGAAGCAACAACCGTGGGTACCTCAACTAATGTTTAAAAACACACAAGGAAATCAATTGGCATTCGCTGCTACGGCGGAAGGTATGACAATCGATGAATTATATAGTCCTTCATTAATCGGAGACGTCATCACAGAAGAAGAAATTTGGGCATGTACGACGTGCCGTAACTGTGAAGACCAGTGTCCAGTAATGAATGAACACGTAGATAAAATTATCGATCTTCGCCGTTATCTGGTGATGACGGAAGGGAAGATGGATCCCGATGCTCAGCGCGCGATGACTAATATCGAACGTCAAGGCAATCCGTGGGGTCTTAACCGCAAAGAGAAAGAAAACTGGAGAGATGCACGTCCAGACTTACACATCCCGACAGTGAAGGAAGCGAAGAAAGCTGGGGAAGACTTCGAATACTTATTATGGGTTGGTTCGATGGGTGCGTTTGATAACCGCTCACAGAAAATCGCTCTATCTTTCGCACATTTATTGAATGAAGCAGGAGTAAGCTTCGCAATTCTTGGTAACAAAGAGAAGAACTCCGGAGACACACCACGTCGTCTCGGAAATGAATTCTTATTCCAAGAGCTCGCAACGGCGAATATCGCGGAATTCGAAAAAGCCAACGTTTCAAAAATTGTCACGATCGATCCGCACGCATACAATATCTTTAAAAATGAATATCCCGATTTCGGTCTGCAAGTCATCGTTAAACACCATACCGAGTTGCTTTATGAACTGGTCATGGCAGGCAAACTAGTACCGAAATATGCAATCGATGAAGTCATTACATTCCACGACTCTTGTTATCTAGGCCGCTATAACGACGTCTATGATCAGCCAAGAGAAATTCTTAAAGCGATTCCGGGCGTTCAGTTGGTCGAAATGGAACGTAACCGTGAAGAAGGCATGTGCTGTGGAGCAGGTGGCGGTATGATGTGGATGGAAGAAGATACAGGCCAGCGCGTCAACGTAGCGCGTACTGAACAAGCGCTTGAAGTTAGCCCAGGAATCATTTCATCTGGCTGTCCGTATTGCTTGACGATGTTGTCTGACGGAACGAAAGCGGTTGAAGTCGAAGAACAAGTCGGCACATACGACATTGCTGAACTATTGGAGCGATCAATCTTTGGAGAATTCCAAACGGTGGCGGAGCTCGAAGAAGAAGAGGTAGAAGAAATAGTAGTTGTGGAAGAAGTAGTAGAGTCGGAAGAACGGATTTCGGAGCCTGAGTTGGCTGTAACGGTTGAAACAGGGGATGAAACACCGAAAAACGACGACGGAAAACAGTATTAAAAGTATTGTGAATATCGTGTCAATACCGTACAATTAAGTTATCTAAAGCGCTAACAATTGAATGAACTATAATAAGAGGGGCTATGCACCCTCTTATTTAGTAGTCAGGTATCGAGCGAGCGTTCAGTCAGTACACAAATAGGGGGAATGGGAAGATGAGAACAGTTATTTTACAAGGTGCTAGAACACCATTTGGAAAACTAAGCGGTGTATTGCAATCACAAACAGCAAGTGATCTAGGCGGCATTGCGATCAAAGAAGCATTGGCACGTGCTGGCGTACAAGGCGATCAAGTGGATGAAGTAATCATGGGGACTGTATTACAAGCGGGGCAAGGTCAGATTCCATCACGTCAAGCAGCTGTCAAAGGTGGCATTCCATACGGCGTCAAAACGGAAACGATCAACAAAGTATGCGCTTCCGGAATGCGTAGTATCACACTGGCCGACCAGCTAATTCGACTCGGAGATGAGACAACGATCGTTGCTGGCGGTATGGAGTCGATGACCAATGCACCGTATTATGCAAATGTCCGCTCAGGTTTGAAAATGGGCGATAGCACATTAGTGGACGGCATGATATACGACGGACTAACTTGTGCATTCGCGCCGGGCAATGTTCATATGGGTACGTACGGAAATAGCACAGCAAATGACTTTTCAGTAAGCCGTGAAACACAGGACAAATGGTCATTACGTAGTCATGAACGTGCACTTGAAGCGATGGATAAAGGACTATTCGCAGAGGAGATCGTTGCGGTCAGCATTCCTCAACGTAAAGGTGATCCAGTCGTTGTGACGGAAGATGAAGGCCCACGTCGAGGCAGCTCACTTGAATCGTTGGCAAAACTACGCCCAGCGTTCGGTAAAGACGGTAGTATCACGGCTGGAAACGCACCTGGCATCAACGACGGTGCATGTGCTGTCGTGTTAATGAATGAAGATGAAGCGAAAAAACAAGGCAAGGAACCGCTTGCTGTGATTCTAGGTCACGCGGAAGTAGCGATCGAACCGGAGCGTTTCCCTGAAACACCAGGTCATGTCATCAAGGCGTTGCTTGAGAAAACAGGGAAAACTGCAGAAGACATTGATCTATACGAAATTAATGAAGCATTCGCAGTCGTTGCGCTCGCAAGCTCACAAATCGCTGGACTGGACGAAGAAAAAGTCAACGTCAATGGAGGCGCAGTCGCACTAGGACACCCAATTGGGGCAAGCGGAGCGCGCGTGGTCCTAACATTGGCGAATGAACTAAAACGTCGCGGTGGTGGAATCGGTATCGCAGCTATCTGTTCAGGTGGCGGCCAAGGAGATGCGATCATGATCGAAGTACCAAATACTAACTGACCGGGGGCATTGTAGATGACAATTGAAAAAGTATTTGTAATCGGCGCAGGACAAATGGGCGGAGGAATTGCTCAAGTCTGTGCACAGGCAGGCTATCAAGTCACTCTTCACGATCTTAATGAAGAAGCATACGATCGAGGTTTTAAAGTCATCACGAAAAACTTAACACGCAACGTGGAAAAAGGACGTATGACGGAGGAAGAGAAAGATGCAGTCCTCGGTCGGTTCACACAATCACTAGATATGAAAAATGCGAGAGATGCCGATATCGTCATCGAAGCCGCAGTTGAAAATATGGCAATCAAAACGAAGATTTTCGCAGAGTTAGATGAAATCACACCGGAACATACCATCTTGGCAACGAACACATCTTCGTTACCTATCACGGAAATCGCTGCGGCTACAAAACGTCCAGGTAAAGTAATTGGCATGCATTTCATGAATCCGGTACCAGTCATGCAACTTGTTGAAGTCATTCGCGGACTCGCAACAGATGACGATGTCTACGAAGCGGTCGAAGATCTGACAAAAAAGCTCAACAAAACACCGGTTGAAGTGAACGACGCGCCAGGATTTGTTGCGAACCGTGTATTGATGCCGATGATCAACGAAGCCATTTTCACATTGTATGAAGGTGTCGCGACAAAAGAAGCGATTGACGACGTTATGAAAATGGGGATGAATCATCCAATGGGGCCTCTGCAGCTAGCAGATTTCATTGGACTGGATACGTGCCTGTACATTATGGAAACATTGTATGAAGGATTTGGCGACTCAAAATACCGTCCATGCCCGTTGCTACGTAAATACGTCAAAGCAGGTTGGCTCGGTAAAAAAACAGGACGCGGTTTCTATTCATATGAATAAATGAATTAAGTTGAAAGCAAGAGGTGAAAAGTATGGACTTTACATTAACAGAAGAACAACTAATGATGCGCCAAATGGTTCGTGATTTCGCAAAAAACGAGATCGAACCTTGGATTCCACGGATGGAAGATGGGGAATTTCCACGTGAACTACTTGAAAAAATGGGTGAGCTCGGATTGATGGGAATTACAGCACCTGAACAGTATGGGGGTTCAGAGATGGACTTCTTGTCATATATCATCGCGATCCACGAACTATCAAAAGTCAGTGCTGTCATGGGAGTCGTATTGTCTGTCCATACTTCTGTTGGAATGAATCCGATCCTCTACTTTGGTACGGAAGAACAAAAGAATCGCTACTTGCCGAAAATGGCGTCCGGTAAATACCTCGGTGCATTTTGCCTGACAGAGGCATCGTCTGGATCAGATGCAGGTTCATTGAAAACAAGAGCGAAGCGAGTCGACGACCATTACATCGTTAATGGTTCCAAAATGTTCATCACAAACGGTGGGGAAGCGGACGTCTACATTGTGTTTGCTAACACTGCTCCTGAAAAAGGAACGTATGGTATCACTGCATTTATCGTCGACCGTGACACACCGGGATTATCTATAGGTAAAGATGAAAAGAAAATGGGCCTACACGGCTCGCGGACCGTCGCGCTGAGCTTCGACAATATGAAAGTGCCAGTAGAAAATAGACTAGGTGAAGAAGGTGGCGGCTTCAAAATCGCCATGGCCAACCTTGACGTCGGCCGAATCGGCATCGCCGCTCAAGCACTAGGCATAGCGGAAGCCTCACTAGAAGCTGCCGTTGCCTATGCAAAAGAACGCGAACAATTCGGGAAACCCATCGCAGTCAATCAAGGCATAGGATTCAAACTAGCCGACATGGCTACCGCAACAGAAGCGGCCCGACTACTAGTCTACCGCGCGGCTTGGTTACGCTCAGAAAACAAACCATGCGGCAAAGAAGCCTCCATAGCCAAACTATTCGCATCACAAGCAGCGGTAGATAACTCCATAGAAGCCGTCCAAGTATTCGGCAGCTACGGCTACACGAAGGATTATCCAGTCGAACGTTATTTCCGCGACGCGAAAGTATGCCAAATCTACGAAGGTACAAGCGAAATTCAAAAAGTAGTCATCGCCAAACATCTAACAAACTAAAGCTAGAAGCGCATAGGGGAGCGCATTGCGCGGTTCTGCCGTACTTTGGCGCGGTTATTCCAATGAATCGCGCGGTTCTCGTAGACAATCGCGCGGTCTAGCTACAGAATGGCGCGGTTAGCAACACCTTTGGCGCGGTCAGCGCAAGCTGCGGCGCGTGATCCATAAACCGCAAACCAATTTCAAGCTTTCCTTCTTCAAAACTAAAATTTCATTAACCAAACATATAAAAGGGTGGGAGAAAAATGGACTTTAAATTATCAGAAGAACATGAAATGATTAGAAAGATGGTACGCGACTTTGCACAAAATGAAGTAGCGCCAACTGCAGCACAACGAGACGAAGACGAAACATTCGACATGGACATCTTCCACAAGATGGCCGAACTTGGACTCACGGGCATTCCATGGCCAGAAGAATACGGCGGCATTGGTAGCGACTACCTTGCCTACGTCATTGCTGTAGAAGAACTATCGCGTGTTTGCGCATCTACAGGCGTCGTCTTGTCTGCACACACATCTCTAGCAGGATGGCCGCTATTCAAATACGGTAACGAAGAACAGAAACAAAAATACTTACGCCCACTTGCGGAAGGTACGAAGATGGGTGCATACTGTCTAACAGAAGCGGGTTCAGGATCAGACGCGGGTGGCATGAAAACTACAGCGAAGCTTGACGGTGACGACTACGTGCTAAATGGCTCGAAAATCTTCATTACAAATGGCGGGATTGCTGACACGTATATTGTCTTTGCTGTAACCGATCCGGAATCTAAACACAAAGGAACAAGCGCATTCATTGTAGAAAGTACATTTGAAGGATTCTCTGTAGGGAAGAAAGAGAAGAAACTGGGGATTCGTTCTTCACCGACAACAGAAGTCGTATTAGATAACTGTCGCGTGCCGAAAGAAAATCTTCTTGGAGAAGAAGGTGAGGGGTTCATTATCGCAATGAAAACACTTGATGGCGGACGTAACGGAATTGCTGCTCAAGCAGTAGGGATTGCACAAGGCGCGCTTGACGCTGCTGTCGATTACTCAAAAGAACGTACACAATTCGGCAAGCCCATCGTTGCCAACCAAGGCATTAGCTTTAAATTGGCGGATATGGCAACGGCGACAGAAGCATCTCGCCTGTTGACGTATCAAGCAGCGTGGCTCGAATCGAACGACCTGCCGTACGGTAAAGCGTCGGCTATGGCGAAACTAATGGCTGGTGACACAGCGATGAAAGTCACAACAGAGGCCGTTCAAGTATTCGGTGGTTACGGTTATACAAAAGATTATCCCGTGGAGCGCTATATGCGTGACGCGAAAATTACGCAAATTTATGAAGGTACACAAGAAATTCAACGTCTCGTCATATCTCGTATGCTGACGAAATAACAGGAGGTCTAGGCAATGCCAAAACATGAAGTGAAATCTACCGTCAAAGATGAAGAACTTGTTCAGAAGCGA
This sequence comes from Sporosarcina sp. P7, assembly GCF_002743425.1. NCBI lineage: Bacteria > Bacillati > Bacillota > Bacilli > Caryophanales > Caryophanaceae > Sporosarcina > Sporosarcina sp. P7. The sequence goes on from NZ_PDZF01000022.1 coordinate 26,492, forward strand.
CGTGCACAGATTAGCCGCGGCGCTGTGAAATTATTTATCGACAAAGGATTTCACCGAACGACTACACGTGAAATCGCCAAAGAGGCGGGCTTCAGTATTGGCACATTATACGAGTATATTCGGACAAAGGAAGATGTCCTGTATCTTGTCTGTGACAATATTTATGATGAAGTTAAAGTTCGTTTGTCTGAGCTCGATAACAATGACAACACGGTAGAAGGGCTACGTGTGGCGATTGCACGGTATTACGAAGTCATCGATCAAATGTCGGATGAGTTCCTCGTCATGTACCAAGAGTCAAAATCGTTACCGAGCGAAGCGCTTCGTTATGTACTCACTAAAGAACTCGAAATGGTCGAGCAATTTGAGACAATCATTCGTAAGTGCATGGAAGCTGGGAATCTACGCATCGGACCGGATGAAGTATCACTGATCGCACACCACATCCTCGTATCCGGCCAAATGTGGTCATTCAGAAGATGGGCTTTGCGCAAACCATATACGTTAGAACACTATACGAAAGTACAAACTGATCAAATTATCAAAGGTTTGGAGAAGTAAATAACTTGAGGACTCCGCCATGAAAATATTCGTGGCGGTGGTCAGCATGTACGGAAGGTGGAAGGCAAATGGTAACTGAGGAAATCTATAAACCGAAACACCATATTCGTTTCGTAACGGCATCTAGTTTATTCGACGGGCATGATGCATCGATTAATATCATGCGCAGAATATTACAAGCAACCGGAGCGGAAGTTATTCATCTCGGACATAATCGATCTGTTGAAGAAGTTGTAAACGCTGCCATTCAAGAAGATGTGCAAGGAATCGCGATGTCCTCCTACCAGGGTGGTCACGTGGAGTATTTCAAATACATGTATGACTTACTGAAGGAAAGAGGCGCTTCCCATATTAAAATATTCGGTGGTGGTGGAGGAGTCATCATCCCAAAAGAAATCAAAGAGTTGCATGAATACGGCATCGAATGGATTTTTTCACCGGAAGACGGTCGAAAACTAGGTCTACAAGGCATGATCAATAAAATCATGGAACTATCGGATTTCTCCACGACTCCCGAAAGCGAAGAGGCCAACCTTGAACAACTGACAGCAGAAACACCAGGTATTCTAGCAAATTTAATCACGTACGTAGAAGAAAATCATTTGAACAAAGACGAAGCGACGAAGCAATTACTCGATCGTGCACGGGCCATGTCCAAACAAACGCCAGTACTAGGGATTACAGGTACAGGTGGAGCAGGTAAAAGTTCATTGACGGATGAATTAATACGTCGTTTCTTGCGTGAGTTCCCTGACAAAAGAGTAGCGATCCTTTCCGTAGATCCAACGAAGCAAAAAACCGGCGGAGCGTTACTCGGTGACCGGATTCGTATGAATGCGATCTTTAATAATCGTGTCTACATGCGCAGTCTGGCAACGCGCGGATCACGTTCAGAGCTAACAACGGCTATCCATGACGTGCTGGATATCACAAAAGCAGCTGGCTATGACTTGATTATTGTAGAGACGAGCGGAATTGGGCAAGGGGATGCACGTATTACGGATGTCTCTGATGTTTCGATGTACGTGATGACGAGTGAATTTGGCGCGCCGACACAGCTTGAGAAAATTGATATGATCGACTTTGCCGACTTAATTGTGATTAATAAATTTGAGCGAAAAGGTTCGGAAGATGCATTGATCCAAGTGCGCAAACAATATCAACGTAGTCATTTGCTATTTGATCATGATCTTGAAACGATGCCTGTATATGGCACGATTGCAAGCCAGTTTAACGATAAAGGCACCAACACACTTTTTGCAGCGCTTGTTGAAAAACTCAACAACGCAACGGATTCTGATTGGACGACAAGTTACACAGACTTCGTGACGAATCAAAAGCAAACCGTGATTATTCCACCTGACCGTAGCCACTATTTACGTGAAATCGCGTCGACGATTCGTAATTACCATGCGAAATCGAAACAGCAAGCAGAACTGGCACGTCGCATGTTCCAACTAGAAGGTGCGATCGAAGCAGTGAAAGAAGCAGATTCTAACGAAGCATTACTAGAATCATTGAATAGCTTGAAAGAAGGCGTTGAAGAGCAATTAACAGGCGAATCGAAACGTGCTTTGAAAAACTGGGGGCCTTTGAAAGAATCTTACGAGCAGGATGAATATGTGGTGAAAATACGCGATAAAGAAATCCGTACGACGCTCAATACTGTCAGTCTATCTGGCTTGAAAGTTCCGAAAGTAGTGTTGCCGCCATACAAAGATTATGGTGAAATTCTACGCTTTGTATACAGCGAGAACGTTCCGGGTTCATTCCCGTATACTGGAGGCGTCTTCCCATTCAAACGCGAAGGCGAGGATCCGCGCCGTCAGTTCGCTGGGGAAGGGACACCTGAACGTACGAATCGTCGCTTCCACTATGTATCAAAAGATGACGACGCAAAACGTTTATCCACAGCGTTTGACTCTGTAACATTATACGGAGAAGATCCCGATGAACGTCCTGACATCTACGGAAAAGTTGGCGAATCAGGCGTGAGTATTTGTACACTCGAAGATATGAAGAAGCTCTATGACGGCTTCGATCTCTGCTCGCCTTCGACTTCTGTGTCTATGACAATCAATGGACCGGCACCGATTATCCTAGCGATGTTCATGAATGCAGCAGTCGATCAGCAAGTACGTAAAAAAGAACAAGAACTTGGACGAACACTTTCTGTCGAAGAGTTCACTGAAGTACGGGAAATGACATTCCAAACGGTCCGTGGAACAGTACAAGCGGATATTTTGAAAGAAGACCAAGGGCAAAACACCTGTATTTTCTCTACAGAATTTGCATTGCGTCTAATGGGTGATATCCAACAATACTTCATTGATAAAAAAGTTCGTAATTACTATTCCGTATCGATTTCTGGCTATCATATCGCAGAAGCGGGATCGAATCCGATTTCACAGCTTGCGTTCACACTCGCAAATGGCTTCACGTATGTGGAGTATTACTTGAGCCGCGGCATGCATATCGACGACTTTGCACCGAACTTATCGTTCTTCTTTTCCAATGGTCTTGATCCAGAGTATACGGTAATTGGTCGCGTGGCACGTCGAATTTGGGCGATTACGATGCGAGACAAATATGGAGCGAATGAACGCAGCCAAAAGTTGAAATACCATATCCAAACATCTGGCCGTAGTTTGCATGCTCAAGAAATTGATTTCAACGACATTCGCACAACATTGCAGGCATTAATGGCGTTGCAAGATAACTGTAACTCGCTTCACACAAATGCATACGACGAAGCCATTACGACACCAACAGAAGAATCTGTTCGTCGCGCGATGGCGATCCAGATGATTATCATGAAAGAACACGGCTTGTCAAAGAACGAAAATCCGCTTCAAGGGGCTTTCATTATAGAAGAAATGACAAGTCTCGTAGAAGAAGCGGTATTGCAAGAATTCGACCGACTGAACGACCGTGGCGGTGTGCTAGGCTCTATGGAGACGCAGTACCAGCGTGGCAAGATCCAAGAAGAATCGATGTATTATGAAATGAAAAAGCACTCAGGGGAGCTACCGATCATCGGCGTCAATACCTACTTGAATCCGAATCCGCCATCTGAGGAAGATATCGATAATATGGAGTTGGCACGTGCGACACAACAAGAAAAAGAGTCCCAAATTACCAACTTGCGCGCATTCCAAGCCAAGCACGCTGACGAAGCAGGGCAAGCACTTGCTGATCTTCAGGAAGTAGCGATTACGGGAGGTAATGTATTCGCTGAGTTGATGAAGACTGTGCGAGTAGCGAGTCTCGGACAAATTACGAACGCACTATACGAAGTAGGCGGGCAGTACCGCCGTAATATGTAACACATCCAAAGAGGGGATGTCACAGAAGCCATCACTTCTGGCGGCATCCTTTTTTTATGGGTTAGTACTCGTTTAAGTTTAAAAGCAATAGCTTTGGAATAGTGAGTGAATTTGTGAGTGCGATGGGATAGAAGCTCCAGTTGGCGGACGCTTTCCCATGGGCTCGCGGTGAGCCAACTAGTTACTACGTTCCTTTAGTTGTCTCACCTGATCGAGCTGATCCATCGGGAGCCGCCAACTTCTGCTTCCATCCTACGTTGATTGTACGGGTGCTTAGATCACTCACTGTAGGTGGTGTGTGAATTATTGTATTGTCTTAACCTCTTTAGATTCTAGGATTGAAGTTCAAAATCCATTACAAGACTTATTTCAATGGACAACAAAAAGTGTCACCTACTTACATTGCAAGGGATTGGAGCGTAGGAGGGGGCGACTCCCTCTTGGAAATACGATAGTGACAAGGTTTATCGCGTTCTAAGTATGACCAAAAAATATTTTTCTGCATGTATCCGCAGTATGCATTCCTTAAAATACATGACTTTACGTATTCTGGAAGTACG
>NZ_PDZF01000023.1:0-22290 GCF_002743425.1 Sporosarcina sp. P7
GATTGTGCATTTCTGTTCAAAAGATAATATTCTCTTTCTGCCCTTTTTTATGAATTCCAAAATGAACCCCTCCCGTGACAGTATGTTCCTACAACTATAACATCTTCTGTGTCCATTTTAAGGGGGGCGACTACTGTGCATCAAACAACTCGGACACTACTCTGAATTGTTTTAGAGTTGTATAATGCACAGGCAAACAAGATCTAATCGTATGCCCGTATTTTTTGCAAGTATGCTGGAAAGTATAGAACAAGAATTAATACTAAAAGAAATTGAAGCAAAAGACCTTACCAATCCATATAAATTGAGGCACATAATTAAGATTATGAATATTTTGGACGATATACAATATAGTGAGTTATTTATAAAACACTTTACTATCTGGACACAGGAGGATGCAAACAGTAATATTTGGTCTTCTTTGAAAGGAGACATACAATCTATTTTTGATCTATTGCCTATAGCCCATCAAGAATACTTAATGCGAGAATTGTGTTCCATTGAAAAAAACTTTTCGTCACGAGTTTTGATCGTCAAGTGAGATACGCTTTATATTTAAGAGATATTAGTAAAAATGAAGTTATTGAGGAAGTGCTATGTTGGGTTAAAGAGTAATTTTGATGGGAAGCATATTAAATTAGGTGAAGGGTACTTATTATGCAATAAATAAATCGGACTCTATTTTGAATCGTTTTAAATCTGTATACTGAATTGGTGACACACTTAACGTGAATGTTGTATTAAACACGATAGTTCAAACAATGATGAAATTTTGGTACTAATTATGAAGGACTGATATTGAATGTTGAGGATTAGACCGATTTATTGGTTTTTATTAGTAGGTTTTACACTACTAGCTATTTTTTTACCTATCGGGATTAACAATCTAATGAGCATAGAGTCTCCAAAAATCCTTGCGCCAAATGGTGTAGTTACTTCAAATGACTGGATTGGTTTCATGGGAAGTTTTATTGGGAGTCTTATTGCCGGTGTACTAACGTTAGGTGGTGTATATCTAACTATTAAAGAGCAACGAGTAGAATCTATGATTGAAAAGTTCCCTAAGAAGTTACAACAACTCGATAATATTTATGAGTTTTTTAATTCTGAAGAGATTGGAAATATTAAAAAACATAATAACGAAGGACTATATGGAATTGTCGATACGGCTATTAGCGATATTACTCGTAAAAGAGTAGAATTGATTGATGGTGCTACAGAAGTTAACGGTTATTTTTACTTTGAAATTAAGAATATTATTAAAAAAGCTAATGAATTTAATAAAGAATTTCCAAGAGAAAAACGTTTTTCACTTCAACATCGCGATTTAAACACTGATGAATATAGAGCCGTTAAAATCGAAAGATATGCTGATTTTATTATTGAATTGGAATGTTGGGTAAAAAAATTCAATAAAATGTATTATATTTTTGTTGATGAACATGAAAAAATGACTGCTGAAATAGTGAAATTGAAGAAATGCAAAGTTAAAAAAGACACTTGGAATATTAACTGATGATTTCTGTATAATATCAAACTATCATATTTATAAAATATATCACGCGTGTTGATTTACCAACTACTTCCAACTAAACATATAAAAAAAGAGATGCTACTTATAAGATGTAAGTGACCAAACCGACATTTTCGAAACGAGCATCTCTCATTAATAAAGCTTGTTTGAAAAGTTATTAAATATTGCTACGTTAGATCTCGAAAAATATTAAAAACAGGATCAAATCACTCTTTGCGAAGTACAAGAAAATTCTATCCAAATACATAAGAATTAACCCATCCAATATAAGACAAGGCACTGCCCAATAGTTATAGGTGGTCTGCCTAAAGTCGACAGGTGTACCTGACGACATTGGGCAAGTGCACCTGCCCAAACCCGCCAGGCCAATAACTAAAGAACTTAAGAATATTAATAATAAAACCATTGTCGAGAAGAATCTCGACGTTGCACATTTCATTATTCAGTACGTGAACGACAAAACCCGAATGTATATCACTCACGAAAGTAATTGTTAATGTGTGTATCCTTTTCTCGAAAAAGCTCTATATGAAAAGTGAGAGTGGACATGCAGAGTGAATCCACACAGAGTGTCATGAACTCAACAAGACGGTATAGAAAATGCTATAGTAGCGAAGTTTCTTGAACAAATCGAAGAATTTGCATACAGTAGGTCGGAAAAACTTATTCAAGTGCTAGTATGAAAAGGAAATTTATGACGTTGAAATTAAGAGAGTAATTACAACGCCTACATTTCAATGGATCTATGGGAAATCTAGTATTACTATTGATTTAAATGATGCGTTGAAAGATAATATTTTAATAGGTAAGTTCACATTCGTAAGTGAACGCTTGATCTATGGAATGGTACTGATTAGATATTCGGTAAAACGTTTGATTTAGATCAATGGAATTCAAAATTTATTTTCAGAATAATTAATGATCGTGTGGAATTTAGAAATTTACCAGAAAAACAATACATACTATAGTACAGAAAACCGAGGTGCAAAAATAGTGTTTCTAATCGAAGAACTTACATACATCAAAAGACTAGGCGGTCTCACCAACCTAAACTTCCTTGTTGCGCATAAAGGACAAAAATATGTCCTACGTTTCCCGGCGCATGAGTTTGAAGATATTATTAATCGCCAAAATGAAAAAGCAAACCAGCAGATTGCGGCTGAAGTTGGGGTGACAGTTGGCAATGTGGTGTTTACCGATGAGGGTATTAAAATGACTCCGTATTATGATGCGACGGCTGATTTAACACGGGATTTGATTGTGACGCCGGAGTATTTGGAGAAAGTGGCGGGTGTGTTGGCTAGGCTTCATTCGTCGAATAGGGAATTTAAGAATCGTTTTAATTATTGGGACGAGGTGGAGAAGTATAAGCGTTCGTTAACGGAAATTCCTTCGCTTTATGTGTTGTTGGAGGAGCGGTTGCGAAAGTTGACGCAAGGAGAACGGCAAGAGTATGCGCCGTGTCATATGGATTCGGTGACGGGTAATTTTATACAGAATGATGCCAAGCAAGTGCTGTTGATTGACTGGGAGTATAGTGCGAATTATTTGCCTGAATGGGATTTGGCGGCGTTTATTTTGGAACGAGAGTTAAGTGAGCTGCAAGAGCAAGTGTTACTCGATTATTACGGTTTGCCGGCTTCTTCGAAAGAGTCGCTTGATCTGCAAAAGTTAAAGACCGACTTTCTTTGGTCGTTGTGGTCGCTCGTTAAAGAGAACGAAGATCCTTCGTTTGAACAATATACAGCCATGCGTACGGAGCGTCTGATCGAGGGAGTAGAGCGGTATTATCGGGAGTATGGGGATCAGTAACGGCATACTTACTAAAGCCTAGGTTTTTGTTATACAGCTAATCAAAGTGTAATGCGTCCTTGTATAAGATCATCTTAGATGACTGAGCTGATGGCGCGGTAGGTGTACGGAAACCTTTTTTCGCACCTAGCTTTGTCCGCGGTTGTACCATGATAGTAGAATAAGATAAAGGAGTGGATGAGTGGATGGCAGAGTCGAAAACAGTGGATTTGATGAAAGTAGTAAAGGGAGAAGCAACGCCACCAAATTGTGATTTGACATTGCAGCTAGACGTACTGTCAGCAGAGGATGGACTGGCCCGTGGCATTTGGACAGTGGATAAGAAGTTCATGAATGGAAACGGCGTGTCGATGGGTGGTTTTCTAACATCTGCGGCAGATATTATGATGGCTTATGCGGTTGCTTCCAAAATAGCCGAAGATCAGACGTTTGCTTCTGTAGATATTCATACGACGTTTCACCGGCCCGTGTTGACAGGAACGGTGGAAGTGGAAGCGCGTGTAGAACGGCTCGGACGCAAGATGGTGTATGTAGTGGCTAGTCTTTTTCAAAACGATAAGAAAGTTGGAGACGTTGTTTCCTCTGTCATGATCTTGGCTAAGTAAGGTGAACTAGTGTTGACGATTCCAAAAAATCTTTTCCGGTAAAAACGGGAAAGATTTTTATTTTTGACGTAATTGAAATTAGACGAGAAAAAACCCGGTTAACGTGAACCCGGGTACAGTAATTCGTTACTACTTAGATGATTTCACCTACTACCAATTATATCAATTCCAGCCAAAGCTTTTTAGGATTTTCAATCAATTCTGCAAAGCGGTTTGTAAAGGCTACTGCCGTTGCGCCATCTGCTACTCGGTGGTCAAATGACATGGAAATATTCATCATCGATCGGATGACAATTTCGTCATTATCCGTGACCACTGCGCATTTCTTCGTTTTATGGAATGCGATGATCGCTGTTTCAGGATGGTTAATAATCGGTGTTGCTCCGGTACTTCCGAGTGGTCCGACGTTCGAGATCGTCATGGTGCCACCGCGCATTTCATTAGCTGATAATGTACCGAGGCGTGCTTTTTCATTCAGCTCTTTCATTTCAGTGTGGACTTCTAGCAACGTTTTCTGGTGAGCATTTTTCAAAACGGGCACAATCAGTCCGAGTGTGGAATCGACAGCAAGTCCGATATGATACTCTTTTTCAAGAATGATGACTCCATTTTCTACATCCAGCTTGGCGTTGAAAACAGGGAAGTCTCTCAATGCTACGACTAATGCCTTGATAAAAAATGCCACTGCGGAAATAGAGGCGCCTTCAGCTTTTAGTTCCTCGCGCAGCGCAAGGAGGTTCGTCATATCGATTTCCTCGAAATGTGTAACATGCGGAATCGTTGTCAATGACTGTGTCATTTTCTTAGCGATTTGCTTGCGGATGCCTGTGAAAGGTATCGTCTCCGCTACTGCCGGTGTTGCTATAGTTGCAGGAGTGGATGGCAAAGTATCTGTTGCTGCAGTTTCCAACACCGCGGAAATGTGGTTGCTTCCTTCTTCCATGAAGCGGTACACGTCCTCTTCTAAAATACGACCTGCAGGACCCGTTCCGTTGACTTGTGTAATGTCCACGCCATTTTCTCTGGCAATTTTCCGTGTGTACGGAGCTGCCATGATCCGGTGGGGGCCTTTGAAGGTTGTGGTAGCATGTTTCTTTGTTTCAGCCGGGGCCGTCTTGGCAGTAGTGACTTCCTCGACCCGCTTAGAACCGTTTTCTACTTCTATCAGTAAGATCGTCGTGCCTACATCAACCGTAGAGGCAGTGTCGATTAATAGTTCTTTTACAATTCCAGTTGCGGGGGACGGTAATTCCGCGACCATTTTATCTGTTTGTACTTCTACAAGGGCCTGATCCGCCACAACGGAGTCACCGGGTTTCACGAAATAGTGAAGAATCTCGGCTTCCGTCATTCCTTCTCCTATATCATGCAGTTTTACTTCTAACAATAGGGAAACCTCCTTAGAATGTATACACTTTTTCGATTGCTTCATCTATACGTTTGGTAGTGGGTAGATAATCATCTTCCAGTGCGAAGAAGGGAACTGGGACATCAAATCCCGTTACTTTTTCAATCGGTGCTTTCATATACAGGAATGAATTTTTATTAATAATAGATAGAATATCGTTTCCGACGCCTGTCGTTTCATGTGCTTCATGTACAACGACTACTCGGCCCGTTTTTTGTACAGATTCTGCGATGATGTCTTTATCGAGAGGGAACAGGGTACGCATATCAATTACGTCACACTGAATCCCTCTAGCTTTTGCTTTTTCAGCCGCTTTCTTCGCGACAGGCACCATAGCGCCCCAAGTGATGACGGTTACATCATCACCTTCAGCAACTTTCTTCCCTTTGCCGATTTCGATTTCATACATCCCTTCCGGAACATCTTCACGGAAAGCGCGATATAAGCGCATCGGCTCCATGAATAATACGGGATCCGGGTCTTTAATCGCTGCGATAAGCAACCCTTTAGCATCGGCAGGTGATGAAGGACAGACGACTTTAATGCCTGGCATATGTGTAAAAAGGGATTCGGGACTGTCTGAATGAATTTCCGGTGCGCGCACTCCCGCCCCGTACGGCGCACGAATGACCATCGGCACCGTATATTTGCTCATCGTCCGCATTCTTACTCGGGTCACATGCGTGGCAATTTGTTCATACGCTGGATAAATAAAACCGAGAAATTGTATTTCTACGATCGGAATCATTCCGTTGACTGCTAGCCCAACTGAGGCGCCGACAATACCGGCTTCACTTAGCGGTGTGTCAATGACACGATTTTCACCGAATTTTTCTTGAAGGCCTTCGGTTGCGCGGAATACGCCACCGTTTTTCCCGATGTCTTCTCCAAGCAGCATGACGCGGTCGTCTTCAGCGAGCATCGTCCCAAGTGCATCTGTCACGGCCTGTACAAGCGTTAATGACCGTGTCGTTTTAGTTGTTTCCACTGCTGATTTTTCAGTAACTGGATTCATTCTTGCTCACTCCTTACTGATTGTAGATACTGTTCTTTCTGCTCCTGTAGTGGCCATGGCATTTCTTCAAATACATGGTCGAATAAATCTTCTACATTCGCTTTCGGGAAGTTTTCCATATCCACGACTGCTTTTTCAATTTCCTCGTGAATCTGTGTAGTGATTTCTTGCACCCATTTTTCGTCCCAGTATTTTTGTTCTTTCATGAAACGTTCTAAGCGCAGCAGGGGATCTAGTTGATCGCGTGTAGATTCGACTTCGTTTTGATCGCGGTATTTCGTCGGATCGTCAGCTGTTGTATGGGCACCGAACCGCTGAGTAACGGCTTCAATTAAAGTCGGTCCGCCACCGTTTCTCGCTCTGTCGAATACTTTTTTCGTTTCAAAATACACGGCGAAAATATCGTTTCCGTCAATACGGATACCTGGCATGCCATACGCGACACTTTTCTGAGCAATTGTTTTAGAGTTCGTTTGCTTCTCAATTGACGTCGAGATGGCATAGCCGTTGTTTTGGTTAAAGAACACGACAGGTAACTTGAAGACACTGGCAAAGTTCATGCCCTCGTGAAAGTCTCCTTCAGATGTCGCCCCGTCACCAAAATAGGCGATAGAAACATGTTTATTGCCTTTACGTTTATCTGCCCATGCTGCACCTGCCGCATGCGGGAGCTGTGTGGCAATCGGAACGGCTGGAGGGAAGATATTGCGGCCAGGATGCACATTACCTTCCGTGCGCCCGTTCCAGTAAAGCAACACGTTCGGCATATTCGCGCCGAACGTCAACAGGGCGCCGTGATCACGATAGGTAGGAAACACCCAATCGTCTATTTCCAAGGAAAGAGCGCTTCCTACTTGTGCCGCCTCCTGTCCTTCGAATAGAGCATAGGTTCCAAGTCTGCCTTGACGCTGTAGGCTCTTCGCTTTGCGGTCGAACGTTCTGATCCGTAGCATATTATAGTAAAATGTATGAACTAGTTCGGTTGAGATGTCTCCTTTAATCGAGTCATCCGAGAACTTTCCTTCTTCATTCACATATTGAGTAATTGGATATAGTTCTTCCATGAATCTTTCACCTCATTTAGCTATTTTTATTACTGATGAAAATTCCATTTCGGTCTGTTGGATTGCGTGAAGAAGCTGTTGCGGTTCTTCGCGTCTTCAATACGCTTTTCACACATACGGTCTGCGGCAGTGGCGGTCGTAATATGATCCTGTTCTGCCTGATTGAATACTTCAAGTAATGAGTTATAGATATTTTGCGTTTTGGCGAGTACACGTGCAGGGTTCGTTCCGTACAGTTCATCCGCCACTTGGATCAGACCACCGCCATTGACGATATAGTCCGGTGCGTACAGAATACCTTTTTCACGGAGCAGTTCGCCATGGCGGCTTTCCGCAAGCTGATTGTTCGCGGAACCCGAGATTCCGCGGACTTTCAACACGTTGAGCGTGTCGTCGTTGATCACGCCACCAAATGCACAAGGAACAAAAATATCTGCTTGTTGGCTGTAAATCTCGTCGCTTGATGCGATTTTGACAGCGCTTCCACCAAGCTTTTGAATATCTGCAATGGCCTGTTCATTAATATCTGTGACGATCACGTTTCCGCCTTCATTGATAATATGTTCAGCTACTTTATAACCTACTTTTCCAAGACCTTGGATACTGTACGTTCTGCCTTCTACTTTGTCGTCACCAAACAACGTCTGGTTTGTCGCTTTGATACCATAGAAGACGCCGAGTGCAGTAGGGATGGACGAGTCTCCGCCACCACCGTATTCAACGGGTTTGCCGACGATGTAGTTTGTTTCTCTCATTGCGTGTACGAAGTCCTCAAGCGTTGTGCCCATGTCTGTCCCTGTATAGAAGCGTCCGTTCAATGATTCGATGAATTGACCGAAAGCACGGAATTTCTCAGGCGTTTTATCTTTTAACGGATCACCGATGATGACGGATTTACCGCCGCCGAAGTCTACATCAGCTGCCGCACATTTATATGTCATTCCTTTAGACAGGCGAAGAACATCTTGTAATGCGAGATCCATCGTTTTATACGGCGCCATTCGGCATCCGCCAAGTGCAGGTCCCATGGTCGTATCGTGGACAGCTATGATAGCTTGAAGACCTGTTGCTTTATCATGACAAAAGAGAATTTGTTCGTGCTCGACCATTTTATCCAATACACTTGCTTTGTCGTCTTGCAAAGTTTGTTCTAAAGTTACCAAAATAATTTCCCCCTCTATTTTATTGCTGTAGACTAGTGAAAAGTATCAGCAATCTTTCTATTTACTTCAAGAAGTCTAGTAGACCAAGCACATCTGCAAAGACTATTAAAATAGCCACCGGTGCCAAGTAACGGATTAATAAAAACCAGCCAGAAAATATTTTTTTGCTGATGTTGGAGCCGGCTTTCAATTCATCATAGAGCCGATCTTTCGGTATTTTTAATGGAATGAATATAGCGATCAACAACGCACCGAGCGGCATGAGAATATTACTAACTAAATAGTCGAAAGCGTCGAACAGAATCATACCGAAAATCGTAAAGTCTGATAGTAAACCATACGATAATGCGGATGGAATGCCGACAATAAAAATGGCCGCCCCAATCATCCACGCGTACTTTTTCCGCTTCTTGTCATCCCCTTTGGAAGTGGCTGACACAATGATTTCTAGCATAGAAAATGCGGAAGTCAGCGCAGCAAATAGGAACAGAATCAGGAATGCTAGGAAGAACAATGTGCCAAACGGAAGTTGCCCGAAAATGGTAGGCATCACGTTAAAGAGTAATGTTGGACCCGCGTCCGGTTCAAGACCGAATGCAAAGACCGCTGGGAAAATAACCAATCCTGCTAGAATGGCCACGAGCAAGTTCATCAATACGATGGAAATAGCAGACTGCGGCAAACTTTCCTTTTTGGATAAATACGAACTATACGTCACCATTACAGAAACACCGATACTGAGTGCGAAGAATGATTGCCCCATCGCAAACAAAATAGTTTCAGAAGTAATATTACCGAAGTTCGGTTTTAGGAAAAAGCTGACGCCTGCCATCGCCCCATCAAGAGTGAATGAACGTATAGTCAAGATGATAAACAACACGAATAGTGCAGGCATCATGTATTTACTGGCCTTTTCTATACCGCTTGTCACGCCTTTTGCTATAACGAATGTTGTCATCACCATGAACAGAAGCTGCGCGCCTACACTTGCATAGGGACTGGATACGATGTTGCCAAATAAATCTCCATAGTCCGTCTGCGTTAGACCGCTTAGACTGCCAGTCGCGGCTTTCCAGATGTAGATGAGCACCCAGCCGCCCACCACGCTGTAAAAAGATAGAAGGATGAAACACGTCACAATTCCTAGTCTTCCAATCAAGTGCCAAGATGTACCCGGTGCGACGGTTTTATAGGAATCAATTGCATCTTTTTGCGTGCTCCGTCCAATAATGAATTCACCCATTAGGAGCGGAAGTCCGATCAGAAAAGTGAAAAGTAAAAAGATCAATAAAAAAGCTCCACCACCACTAGTGCCTGCTACATAAGGGAATTTCCATATTGCGCCTAAACCGATAGCTGAGCCTGCCGCTGCTAAAATAAATCCTAATTTAGAAGACCACTGATTATTAGTATGCATGCGTCACGTTCCTTTAGTTTTATGATTTTTGCTTTCATTTGATGAATATCGAGCCTTTGAAATCGCTTACATTCGTGAGTAAAAAATTTTATTTATACTTATGTTTTTGGGATACATGTGGTCCATTCTGTACCTCCTTCTTCTGTTAGATTCCCTTTGACTTAATAATAGAGTAGGATATACTTTAATTACATATCAGAAAAAAGTGAATTTCACAAAAAAGACACAATTTTGAATGACTTTGATGCATTTATCCTTCATTTTGAAAAGAGGTGTGGTTTTTGAACAGTACGGACATTAAATTATTGGCACTATTGCAGGAAAACAGTCGTGTAACCATCAGCGACCTATCCAAACAATTATCTCTTAGCCGCCCAAGTGTTTCAGAGCGTATCGCGCGTCTGCAGGAAAAAGGTATTATAGAAGATTTCACTGCGCGACTCTCATTGCAAGCACTCGGACTGGACACATTACTCTTCATCCAGGTGAGTGAGTTGAAAAAGAAGCCCGCTGATTTTGAGGAACAAATAAAAGGAGAAACTTCGATCCTTGAATGTCACCGTGTGACCGGAACGACAAATTATATCTTAAAAGCTGCTACGTCTAGCATGGCCAAAATGAGCGAGTTGATCGATCGGCTCATCCCATTCGGTTCGTTAACGACTTCTATTGTCTTGTCGTCGCCTATTCCATATAAGATTATTGTGCCGGAAGAAGACGTAGTGAAAGAAAACTGTTTACAGTAACGGTTACGGATTGAGTAGGTGGTGGATTACTTCCATATAATGCAATATGTAAGTTGGATATGTATGCGCTTTCAAAACGATGTTTGGTGCTATAAACAATAATCATAAAAACATAGTGGAGATAGGAATAAATTTCATCATGCCAAGCCCTTGTCTTTCAACGGTTGCAAGGCATCAAAAATTCTTTTATAGCAATACTCCGTTCAATACATGAATAACCCCTCCAACGAAAGGTGTTGGAGGGGTTAGCTGTGATTAGTTATAGATCAGTTGTTTAGTACTGTCTTACGTCCCAAGCTGAATTCTGCCCATGAATGAATTTCAAATGTCGGCTGAATTCCTGTGTTGTTTTCGCGTCGGTCTGGATTGAACCAGCACGTGTCAATACCTGCGTTGATTCCACCTTGTATATCGGAAGTCAACGAATCACCAATCATCAGTACACGTGAAGGGTCTGTGATACCTAGTTTCTGAAATGTATAGTCAAAAATCTCAGGCTGCGGCTTTTTGTAGCCAGTTTCTTCAGAAGCGATAATCGCTTCGAACGTATCGCGTAAAGGAGAGCCGGCTATGCGAGCGTGCTGGGCGATGGTGAAACCGTTCGTTAAGATCGCCAACCGGTAATCAGATAGCTGTGAAATCATCTCTTCCACACCGTCGATCAAATGTGATTCGAAGCCTAGGTTTTCGATGTATAGTTCCCCAAAATGGGAAGCATCTAGTTGTAGTGCGTGCTGTGTGAATAGCCGACGGAAACGTTCTACTTTTAATTCTTCCAGAGTGATGCGACCTTGCTCGAGATCGTCCCAGATGACGGAGCTGATCGTGCGGTATGTGTCACGGTACGCTTCCAAGCCGTTTGGTAGTCCGAATGTGTTAAATGTATTGCCGAGTGCATGTTTTTCTGTTTCGGCAAAGTCGAATAAAGTATCGTCTAGATCGAATAATAGTACATCGTATGGCATATAGAAGGACTCCTTTATAAAAACAATAAGTACTAGTATACCATGGGAAACCAGATGATGTTAAAGACAATATGATAGGTTTACACGATTATTTTCTTGTTCAAAGTTTTGATGATTAAGGCGTGGCTTGTTAATAGGATGGTTTAGCCTAAGCATTTCATGATTAAAAGGTAATGGTTAATATATCCCAAAAATCACCGATAAGAGACAGAGACAAGGTATTAATAGTTATCACTAACATAAGCGAGAGAAGGGGTTACATTGCGAATCAACCATAATATATCCGCTTTAAATAATTATAGAAATCAACAACAAAATTCTCAATATGTAAATGAATCCCTAAAGAAATTGAGTTCGGGTATGCGTATTACCCAGGCCGCAGATGATACAGCCGGTTTGGCAATTTCAGAGAAGATGAGGGGGCAAATACGCGGGTTGGAGCAAGCTAAACAGAATATAAAAGATGGAATTTCACTCGTGGAAACTGCTGATGCTGCATTAGGCAATATTAATGATCCAATGTTGCTTCGTCTTAGGGAACTGGCCATCCAAGCAGCAAATGACACACTGACAGATGAAGATAGACAATTACTGCAGTTAGAAGTTTCACAAATAAAACAAGGTATTGATCAAATTGCGAATAACACAGAATTTAATACTATACCTTTATTAAATAGAACAAGTGAAGTTGCGGGTGCAGCTACTGTTACAGTGATTAATGGTTCCGAAACTCAACTTACTTCCACTGTAGACTATGACACACAGCCAAGTTGGAAAGGTGAAAATATAGCCTTTACACGTGAAAATAATATCTTCTTGATGAATACAGATGGTTCGAATCAACAACTGATAGTAACAGGTGCAAGTCAACCTGCTCTTTCGGAAGATGGAAAGTCTATAGCGTATGTGAAAGGCGGCAATTTATTTGTTTCTAAACTAGATGGTACGGATGTTAGGCAATTGACGACTGATTCAAATGTCCCTGTTGACCAAACATTCGGTTCGCTTCCAGCTTGGAGCCCCAGTGATGATAGAGTGTTTTTTAAGACTGGCAACGGTATAGAGGCTATATCTTTGACTGATTTGTCTAGGACAGTAGTTTTATCTGATGGAAATGCATCTTCCCCTTCTATAACAGCTGATGGTAAACAAATGGTGTATCAATCAACTAACGGAATATTTTCACTGAATTTAGATACATCCACTGTGACTTCATTAAGTGCTGTTGGGTCGGAACCAAGGCTTTCTCCTGACGGTAAAACAATCGCATTTTCAGCACTATCAAGTGAAAGTCACGACTCAGAATTGTTTGTAATGAATATAGATGGTTCTGAAAAAACTGATATTACTAGTAAGATGGATACGGCTAGCTGGCACTCTCATAATATATATCCGTCTTGGTCACCTGATGGGAAATTTATTGTATTTCATTCAGACAATGAGAAGGATAAAAGTACTTCTGGTGATATATGGCGAGTAGAGTTGAGTGGTACGACTACAGATACAAATTCGGGAGGAACCGGAACTATGTTGTTGCTGCAAGTAGGAGCGAATGCTGGTCAAGACATGAAGGTTGTTCTTACAGATGCCAGGACATCAGCACTAGGTATCTCCAATCTAAAAGTAACGAGCAGAGAAGAGGCGGAGGAGGCCATTTTATTGGTTGATCAAGCGGTACAGAAAATATCATCTGAAAGATCAAAGTATGGTAGCTACCAAAATCTATTGCAACATATTGAAAATAATGTAGCTAACTATCACGAAAATATTCTCTCTTCTGAATCACGAATTAGAGACGCAGATATGTCCAAGGAAATCACTCAGTTGACAGGACATCAGATTCTCTTGCAGGCATCACAGGCAATGTTAGTACAAGCTAATCAAATGACACAGGGTATATTGCAATTATTGAAATAAGTTATCAAAGATAGTTTTTATAAAGATGGAATTACAAAAGAAAGTACTGTGGTCGATATTTAATTCTACATTTAATTTAACATATATGTAGTTATTTTGAAGCATTCTTGGAGTATTAATAAAGACGATTGCTAATATGGCTACTATTCGCACGGAGAATTATGGCATGTGCAACTTGTGGATTAGAAAGGTTATCTAAAAAGTAAACATAATGGGTGAATGATTCGGTTTAGTATTTTTTATTAAATTCTTACATATAGAAAACCTCCAAAATTACAGATATCTGGGCAACATCTAGGAATGGTTTCACTTCAATGCTATAATCAACCATACAAGTTTTCATCCTAAACCTACTAATCGACCTAGATAATTCATCGGAAAGGAGCCAACATGAGCACAAACAATAAAACAGTCGTCCGATCCTTGGACATACTTAACCTTTTCGTCGATCACCCAGCGCTCACATTCCAAGAAATCATCGACCTATCCGGTATTCCGAAATCGTCCGTCTATCGCATGTTGTCCTCGCTCGAAGAAATGAAGTTCCTTGAGAAGGGGGCGGATTCACAGTATCGTCTCGGTCTATTGCTATTGAAATACGGTAGTTTAGTATCGAAACGGTTGGATATTCGGAAGATTGCTTATCCGATTATGGAAGAGCTTCACAATGATGTGAAGGAAGCGATTAATTTAATTGTCCGCCAAGGGGACCAGGCGATTTATGTGGAGAAGATTGATACCTATCAGAAAGTTCGTTTGTATACGGCGATCGGTAGGAGTAGTCCGCTCTATGCAGGCGCCTGTTCGAGAATTATTTTATCTAACCTGTCGGATCGCTATATCGCTGAGTATTTGGATAAGACGGAATTACGGCAGTTTGGTAACGGTACGTTCACCGATCGGGAGTCGTTGCTTGCGTCTATTCAGGAGACGCGACAAAATGGCTATACGCTCAGTCATTCAGAGCTTGAAAATTTCACTTCCGCTGTGGCAGCGCCGATTTTTGATTTTAGCGGTGATGTTATTGCGGGGATCAGTGTCGCGGGTATTGAAGCGAATTATCAAGAAGAGAATTTAAAGATTTTAATTCCAAAAGTAAAAGAAGCTGCCTTGGAAATTTCCAGGCAGCTTGGGTATACAGGATAAATCAACCTCTTGCGTTTGAGTAGAACTCTACTGAAACACAAGAGGTTGATTTTATTTTAGTAGTTGAGTTTCTGCTGGATACCGATTTTGATTTGATAAATCAGTTCCTCTTTTGCGATAAGTTCAAGCTCTGCTTCTGCATGGGTGATGAGCTTGAAATGAAGTTTCGCGTTAGGTTTCACTTGCGACAAGCTACCTAAGTCTGCCGTAATGACTTGTCCGATTTTCGGATAACCGCCAGCAGTTTGTCTGTCCGCCATTAAAATAATCGGCTTGCCGTTAGGCGGTATTTGAATCGTCCCGAACGTCACGCCTTCCGATAGGAGTTCGAGTTTTTCGGTTAACGAAAGCGCCTGTCCTTCGAGTCGTAAGCCCATTCGATTAGATTGCGGCGTGACGACATACGGCTCGCGTACCAGTCGTTGTTTACTGGCATCATCAAAATTCTGATATTCAGTGCCTTCGATAATACGAATAGTTTGCGTGGAGGCCAGACTTATTAACGGATGATGAGGGACATTCCAGTCTGGCGTGCCAACTTGTTCGATCAGCGTAAATACCTTGTCGTTTGATTCCGTCAGTTGTCCGAATGAAAGGTGATCGTTTTGCTGCAGTGCTCTTCCTTTGAACCCGCCAATTCCCGCCACTAGATACGTACTTTTACTTCCCATCACAACCGGTATGTCGATTCCACCCGCAATGGCCAAATACGCACGGCACCCTTCAATCGCAAAACCGAATTTCAGTATGGAGCCTTTTTTGACAATAAGAGGCCGCCAATTCGCAACCGGTACCCCGTCAATTGTCGTTTGAAGATCTCCGCCCGTAATGGCGATCAATGTATCTTCTTCAAACTGTAGCATCGTTCCAAATAACGTGATTTCGAAAACGCCTTCTCGTTCTTCATTGCCTACAAGGAGGTTCGCGACCCGCATCGAATAACTATCCATGGCACCGCTTACAAGTACACCGAATTTTTGCGAACCGGTCCGCCCGATATCTTGTATGGTCGTTAAGAGCCCGGCATTCAATACATTTACTGACATGTCGTCACCTTCTTTTGCTCATCGTACTCTTCTTGTGTTATCGAATAAAACTTTATTTTATCTCCAGACTGTAATAAAGAGGGGGGAGACATGTCCGGTACGAATAGTTCTGTTGGTGTACGTCCGATAATCTGCCAGCCGCCCGGTGTTTCGAGTGGATAGACACCTGTTTGTTTGCCAGCAATTCCTACAGAGCCAGGAGGAATCGATGTCCGTGGTGTTAATTTTCGCGGTGTCGCAATTCGTTCATCAAGGCCACCTAGAAACGGAAATCCAGGTGCGAAGCCGATCATATACACGAGATATTCAGGTGTCGTATGAATCTCAATGACTTCTTCAATCGACATCGTATGCGTGTCTGCCACGATTTGTAGATCGGGACCGAATTCACCGCCGTACAGAACGGGAATCTCTACCAATCTTCCCTCTGTAACGGGAAGATCAGACATTTTGATAGCTAGTTTATTCATATAATCAATCACTTTTTCTAAAGGCGTGCCGTCTATTTGAAATCCTTGCGTTGATTGATACACCAAATACGGAGAGTAGTATACCGCCAAGCTATTGTAAGCCGGAACCGACTCAATGAATCCGTCAAATGGATATTCATCTAAAAGGAAAGACAGGTTTTTTACTTGCTGGTGGACGGAAGGTTGGATGCCTTCGCCTAATTTTATCATGATGGCAGAATCGCCAAGTGCTTTAATATCGAGAGATTTCTGTTCATTCATCGTAACATCTCCTTCAAATTCCGAAATTCGAAACCGTTATTCTGAAAAACGAATCGTAGTTCTATTATAGATTTCTAAAGAGAAAATACAAGCCTATTATTCAGTTTATAAAAATACTCACCATATTTCGACAATGGTCTATTCAACAAAAGATTTTTATGATAGACTAAGTTTCAAGTTCAAAACCTAAGTTTCGAATTTCGGAACTAGGCGATATGCAAACGCTTACTTCTTGTTGGCGAATTCGTTTATGGTGAAAACTAAAGGAGGTCATATACATGGCAAAAGTAGATTTGAATAGTGATTTAGGGGAAAGTTTTGGCCGCTATACATTAGGAGAACAAAAAGAAATTTTGAAATATGTCACGTCTGCAAATATAGCGTGCGGATTCCACGCGGGAGATCCTTCCGTGATGCGGGAGACGGTACAGCTTGCGATCGATAATGGAGTACGAATCGGTGCGCATCCGGGGTTACCGGATTTAGTTGGATTTGGGAGAAGAGATATGAATATTACTCCTCAAGAGGCATATGACATGGTCGTCTATCAAATTGGGGCGCTACAAGCATTTTTAGCTGTACATCAAGAACCGATGCAGCATGTCAAGCCGCATGGCGCACTTTATCAGATGGCGTCAAGAGATCAAGGCATTGCCGAAGCGATCGCAAAAGCCGTCTATGATGTATCGCCGGACCTTGTACTGTTTGCGCTTGCGGATAGTGAATTGTCGAGAGCTGGAGAAGCGATTGGACTTGTGACGGCGCATGAAGTATTTGCTGATCGTACGTATCAATCAAACGGCATGCTCACTTCGCGTTCGCAAGACGATGCGATGATTACCGATCAAGAAAAGTCAGCTGAGCAAGTCATTACGATGGTGAAAGAAGGAAAAGTACGTTCGCAGCAACAGACCGATGTCGCGCTACGAGCAGATACCATTTGTATTCATGGAGATGGTGAGCACGCTGTGGAATTCGCGAAATACATTACAGACCGGTTAAGCGGTGAAGGGATTTCTATTACCGCTATTTCGGACAGGGAGGATTCCTTATGAAAAATGAGAAGTTAGGACTTACTCATGAGCAGGAACAGAAAAAGGTAACGCGTGGCGTCTTACTTGGCGCCGCCTTCCTGATGGCGACTTCGTCTGTCGGACCCGGTTTTTTAACACAGACTACTGTATTTACAGAGCAGCTTGCGGCAAGTTTCGGTTTCGTTATTTTAATTTCATTAATTTTAGATGTCTTTGCTCAAATGAATATTTGGAGAGTTATCGCGGTGTCCGGCTTACGTGGACAAGAAATTGCCAATAAAGTGCTACCAGGTCTAGGTTTCGTCCTTGCTTTCCTCATTGTCGCAGGAGGTCTTGCGTTCAATATTGGAAACGTGGCGGGTGCAGGTTTAGGGCTTAACGCGATGGTTGGCATCGATCCCATCATGGGTGCGGTCATCAGTGCAATCTTTGCGATTTTGATCTTCGTGGTAAAAGAGGCGGGTAAGGTGATGGACAAAGTCGTTGCTGTTGCGGGTGTGATCATGATTATTTTGGTCGTATTCGTCGCGTTCAAGACATCTCCACCAGTCGGAGAAGCCATCGTCCGAACGTTTAATCCTTCTGAAATTAGCTTCTTTGCGATCGTCACGTTAGTTGGCGGTACAGTTGGCGGCTACATTACGTTCGCAGGTGGACACCGTTTGCTAGATGCGGGGATTAAAGGAATTGATTCTGTTCCGTTAGTCACGAGAAGTTCCATTACAGGTATTGCAGTCACTGGAATCATTCGAGTGGCATTATTCTTAGCAGTACTCGGCATCGTTGCACAAGGATTGCAGATTGATCCAGACAATCCACCAGCTTCTGTGTTCCAGCTTGGAGCAGGAGAACTTGGGTTACGATTGTTCGGTGTCATCATGTGGGTAGCAGCTATCACGTCTGTTGTGGGGGCAGCGTATACTTCGGTTTCGTTCATCCGATCCTTCCACCCACTCATTGAAAAGTATCACAACTGGATCATTATTTTATTCATTGTCATTTCGACTGCGACGTTTGCATTTGTTGGAAAGCCCGTCACGATTCTCTTGTTGGTTGGGGCATTGAATGCACTGATTCTGCCGTTAGCACTTGGTACGTTGCTCGTTGCGGCGTATAAGAAAGATATTGTCGGTGAATACAAGCATCCACTTTGGCTCACGATTGGCGGAGCGGTTGTTGTTGGCATAATGGGCGTGTTAAGTGTTATGACGTTGATTGAACAGATTCCACTACTCTTTGACTGATGCATAGGAGGTTTGATTGATGGAAACGTATCGTTCCATGAATGCGCAAGAAGTTCGGAAGTTGATTCGAGAGCAAAAAATTACAGGGCAGACGTCTGGAATGGCCACAGGCTTTACACAAGCGAATTTGGTCATATTAAAACAGGAGCATGCGCTTGATTTCCTACTGTTTTGCCAACGTAATCCCAAGTCTTGTCCGCTTCTAGATGTCACAGAACCTGGTTCGTATCGTCCGGCTAAGATTGCGGAAGATGCAGACATTCGCAGTGATCTACCGAGTTACCGCATCTATAGAGACGGTGTGTTGACCGAAGAAGTGAACGATATTACAGAGTACTGGGAAGACGATATGGTCGGCTTTTTAATCGGCTGTAGTTTCACGTTTGAAGCACCGTTACTTGCGGGCGGAATTCCTATACGGCATATCGAAGAAAACCGCAATGTCCCGATGTATAAGACGTCTATTGCATGCACTAAGTCGGGCATTTTTGAAGGGCCGACCGTAGTCAGCATGCGACCAATGAACGCGCAAGACGCGATTCGTGCGATTCAAATTACGACTCGTTTCCCTGATGTTCACGGGGCACCGATTCATCTAGGTGATCCGAGTTTGATTGGAATAGACGATATTTCCGCGCCTGACTTTGGAGATGCGGTGACAATCAATGAAGGCGAAATTCCGGTATTCTGGGCGTGCGGCGTCACTCCGCAAGCCGTAGCTATGCATAGTAAGCCGGCTATTATGATCACGCATTCTCCAGGTTGTATGTTCATTAGTGATATGAAGGATTCAGAGCTCAGTGTTTTGTAAGGAAACAAGTTCTCAACTCGACTAGTTGTCGGTTGAGAACTTTTTTGATTGTGGATAATTGTGGAATGGCGCGGTGTTGGAGCGGAATGGCGCGATTTGATTAGTGAATAGCGCGGTTCGGCAGGGTTAATGCGCGATGTTCGGTGTTAATAGCGCGGTTGGGCTACACTTTAGCGCGGTCATACAGATGAATAGCGCGGTTCTACAGCTAACCCCCACCTACGTGCTTGCCAAAACCGTACGACGTCTTGATGTGTATTTTCATTCAGAGCACATTCTGAACGTAATGCCACTACAGAATTCATTACTTTAATACATAATATGGCAAATTATACAGTAGTTCAACAATAAAATCAGAATAATGGGAATTAATGTAGACGAAAACATTATAGTACTATATACTTGTTCTTAAGACAGGTACTTTATGCATAACCATCTATGTAAACGCTTACTATCTTTAAAATGAATGAATGCGGGTCGATAACTGAAGCAATACTTATTGGCCTGTTTTTAGTGCGTCAATGTATGTCTGAAAGGAGGTGAGAAATGAATGCGTCACGTAGTGGATAGAGAAAATCCCCGAGTGCTTCATGTCATGGGAGACAGACTCGAGGATTTAATAGCTGGTGTATACCAACATATCGTTAGTATACCCCTTTATCCTACTAACCGAAAGGAGTTTCTATAAAAAGGGGGATAACGGGGCATGGATGAAGAAACAAAGTCAGTGATTTCACCGGGGACGAGTATGGTATATCCGTATTATGACGATGAGGGAAAGTTATGTTCGGTGTTACTGAAAAACGGTGATTTTGTACGGGTGGATAAAAGTCCAACTGAGGTAGTGGACTTGAGTATGCAGTTTTACGGGACGAGTTTGCGTGGCGGAATCGATGGTGGTAAGGCGTTGATGGGCAGAATACATATGACACCTGTGATGGTCAATGAGCGATTGGATATGTATTGGTTTCCAAGTAATTCACCTTCAAGTACTGAATGCGTGTGGTTTTCGTTGTCACACATATTGACGTTCTTACCGTTCGATAAAGAACATACAAAAGTGATATTCCGTGATGGCAATGTGTTCACTGTAAACTGTAGTTTTTCAGTTTTCCAGAAAAGATACCAGCGGACATGCATGTTAAAGAATGGATTGACGGCCAGGTTCACGCAAATGGCGCTCGGTGAGAAGAAGGGGTATAAAACATATTTGATCCGAAAGAATCACAAGCGTGGGAATTATGAGATCACGGATGAGTAAATAAAGTTATACATAGCGTTCCTCATTGGAGGAGCGCTTTTTTGTCGAATGGTTTTGTGAAATGTTCACTGTTTTGGTAGGCGGGGTGGTATAATCAGTGTAATAATGAATCGTTTGGTTAGGGACTCTGTTCATGAGCGGTCAGGAGGGAAGAGTATGTTGTTTGATTTCTTTAAGCCGAAGTGTGAATATTGCAAGAAACGGACGTCTGTCTATCAGGGATATTATTTGCCGAATGATAAGAAGATAAAAGTTTGTTCGTCTTGCGCGCGTTTTGCGCAACGTCGTGGGTTTCGCAAGTGGAAGGGCTGACGTAGGGTGAGGTGACGCCTTCCACTTAAGTTGAACTGGAATCGTCAATTAACATAAAAAGTGACAAAAGCACGATCAATAGAGCAAACAAAAGCAAGAGCTACCCGCATAGGGTGCTCTTGCTTTTGTTTATACGTCAATATTTCTTTTAGTAGTTAGTTGGTCTTTTAATTTCTTTAGTAGTTTTTCCCGACGTTTTTTGATTCCGGAAACTGAAATGCTGAAGTGAATGGCGCATTCAGCTTGGGTTTTGTTTTCTACGTAAAGATGGATGAGGAGTTCGCGCTCGCTTGTCGGGAGTGCGGTAATGATTTCATGTAGTTCGTTGTCAGGATCTTCGGTGAAGTGGTGTTGTGTTAAGTGTTCTAAAGTTTCGGTTTCGACTGATGTGTTGACTTCGCTGAATCGACTTTCCCTTTTCAGGTCGTCGAGCATGGCGCCATAGATGGAACGATAGGCGAAGGGCGTGAAATTTCCTTTCGTTTCATCAAAGCGTGTCCACGCATGAAACAGTGCGATGCGTCCGGTTTGACGGAAGTTGTCGAAATCACGGTAAATGTTTAATTTTCTGATGACGGCTGAAATCATAGGTTCGTATTGTTCCATTAGTTGTTCAAAGTTTTCATTCCGACTATTTTCCATAAAAGCGACCTCTTCAGGCCGTGCACGACACATTGGATTCCCTGGGTATTTATATAATAGGAAGTTTTGAAGGGGATATCGAATCGTCATGTTGTAGTTATGCCTGAGGTGAAGCGTATGCTTTGGTTTGGGGGAAGCAAATGCTTTTATAGAATGAAGTTGAATAGATTTGGTTATTTCTGGATAGTGGGAGGATTGGATTTGGGGGTTGATAGGGCGTTCGCGCATTGAGTATGATCGGATAACCCGTTTGATAGAGCGCCCGCGCATTGTGTATGATCGGATAACCCGTTTGATAGAGCGCCCGCGCATTGTGTATGATCGGATACCACGTTTGATAGAGCGCTCACACGTTGTGTATGATCGGATACCATGTTTGATAGAGCGTTCACGCATTGTGTATGATCGGATACCCCG
>NZ_PDZF01000024.1:0-20232 GCF_002743425.1 Sporosarcina sp. P7
CATACCGAACACGGAAGTTAAGCTCTTCAGCGCCGATGGTAGTTGGGGGTTTCCCCCTGTGAGAGTAGGACGTTGCTAGGCATGCGAAGCCATTCCCTTTGGGGAGTGGCTTTTTTGTGTTTAATTATATATGAGCTAAATTTAGAGTTGAGTGATTGTAGATTTTAGTTAGTTGCTCAATAAATCGTGTTAAGCGCTCTATCGTCTCGCTTACTCGCTCAATGAGGCATGGTATGCGCTCTATCGTCTGACATATCTGCTCAATGAGTCGCGCTAAGCGCTCTATCACCCTGCCAAACCGCTCAATGAAACATCCCAAGCGGTCTATCCCGCTTACCCGCTCAATGACTCACGCTAAACGCTCTATGGCTCTGTTTATCCGCCCCATTAAAACCCAGCTTCCACATTGAGCTTCCATCTCGTCTGCAAATGTCTCTATATTCCTATCTTCAATACTCTAAAATCTTACTAGTAAACAAGATACTAGGTATTCATTCAATAGTCGGGTAAAATATACTAAAGAAAAGAGGCGATACTGCATGACGACAGTTTATGATTTCACAGTGGAAACTACTGATGGAGAAAAGAAATCTCTAAAAGAATTTGAAGGGAATCCAATGATCATTGTCAATACTGCTAGTAAATGCGGCTTCACAAAACAATTTAAAGAACTGCAACAACTGTATGAAGAATATAAGGATCAAGGGCTGGTTGTATTGGGCTTCCCATCGGATAATTTTAATAATCAGGAATTTGATGATATTGAAGAGACGATGAATTTCTGCCAATTGAATTATGGCGTGACGTTCCCTATGTTTGCCAAGATAGATGTAAAAGGTGATGAAGCAGCACCTTTATTTACGTATCTTGCAGAACAGCAAAAGGGAGTATTAACAGAAGGTATCAAATGGAACTTTACGAAGTTCTTAATTAATTCAAACGGAAAAGTAGTTGATCGTTTTGCACCACAGACCAATCCACTTAAGATGCAAAAGTCACTCAATAAAATATTTGACAAGTAAATGTAATGGCCAGTTTATAAACTTCTATCTTGACACGTCTCATTGACGCTGATAACCTTTTAATAATCTGAATAGACAATAGTAATTTTAGGAGGAAGAAAGTTAATGTGGGAATCAAAGTTTTCTCGTGAAGGTCTGACGTTTGATGATGTATTATTGGTGCCGGCTGCGTCTGAAGTATTGCCAAAGGCCGTTTCGCTGTCTGTGAACTTAACGAATAGTATTAAGTTGAATATACCTATCATCAGTGCAGGTATGGATACAGTAACGGAATCTAAGATGGCGATATCTATGGCTCGTCAGGGTGGAATAGGTATTATTCATAAAAATATGAGTATTGAAGAACAAGCTGAGCAAGTTGTTACGGTTAAACGTTCTGAGAATGGAGTTATTAAAAATCCGTTTTTCCTAACACCGGAACACCAAGTATTTGACGCGGAGCATTTAATGGGTAAATATCGTATCTCAGGTGTCCCAATTGTTAACAACATGGAGGAGAAGAAACTGGTTGGTATTTTGACGAACCGTGATCTGAGATTCATTCAGGATTATTCCATTATCATTGATGAAGTCATGACGAAAGAAAACTTGGTGACGGCCCCTGTTGGAACTACACTAGAAGATGCAGAGAAAATGCTACAGCAATATAAAATCGAAAAGCTTCCGATTGTAGATGATAAAGGTATTCTTAATGGATTAATTACAATCAAAGACATCGAGAAGGTTATTGAGTTTCCTAATGCAGCAAAAGATAAGGCTGGGCGCTTACTTGTCGGCGCGGCTGTAGGAGTCACCGTAGACACGTCTACACGCATTGAGAAGCTTGTACAGGCGGAAGTTGACCTAATAGTTATTGATACGGCACACGGCCACTCTAAGGGTGTTATTGACACAGTCAAAGAGATCCGTAGAAACTATCCGGACCTTGCAATTGTTGCAGGAAACGTAGCAACGGCAGAAGCAGCCGAAGCACTGTACGAAGCAGGTGCTGACGTAGTGAAGGTTGGTATTGGTCCTGGTTCTATTTGTACTACCCGTGTAGTTGCAGGTGTTGGTGTACCACAAATCACTGCTATCTATGAATGCGCAACAGTTGCGCGTAAATATGGCAAGACGATTATTGCCGATGGTGGAATTAAATATTCTGGCGATATTGTCAAAGCATTGGCTGCTGGTGGCCATGCGGTTATGCTTGGAAGCCTGCTTGCAGGTACTACCGAAAGCCCAGGGGAGTCTGAAATCTTCCAGGGACGTCGTTTTAAAGTGTACCGTGGAATGGGTTCAGTTGCCGCGATGGAAAAAGGTTCTAAAGATCGTTACTTCCAAGAAGATGAAAAGAAACTTGTACCTGAAGGCATTGAAGGTCGTATGCCGTATAAAGGGCCTTTGTCTGATACCATTCATCAACTTATAGGTGGTATTCGTGCAGGTATGGGGTACTGCGGTTCAAAGGATCTTGAAGCACATCGTGAAAATGCACAATTTATTCGCATGACAGGTGCTGGTTTATTGGAAAGTCATCCGCACCAAGTACAAATTACAAAAGAAGCACCGAACTATTCGGTACGTTAATCTATTATTTAAAGGGCAGTGAGAAATTCTCTCCTGTCCTTTTTTGTATTTATACGGTGGATAATAATATATAATGATTTCATGGGAGAATATGTGTTTTTTTTTTGCCATAAGCATATCTGACTTGCGGGGAATATGGTACACTGATTTTTGATATTGTGACTACGGAGGTAAGATGAGTGGAAAAAGTAACACAGAGATGGTTGGCGATTTTAATGGTGCCAATGATAGTGCTGATGTCGTTTGGTATGCAGGGATCTGTAGCAGCAGAGGAAAGTGAATCTTCACTGGACATCCGTGTAAACGGAGCTATTTTGATAGATGCCGATAGTGGAAAGGTATTATACGAAGAGAACGCGGATAAGCCACTCGGTATTGCGAGTATGACGAAAATGATGACGGAATACTTGATGTTCGAAGCTCTTGACGATGGAACGATTACATGGGATCAGGAATACCAAGTTACTGAGTATACGTATAAGGTTTCACAAGATCGCCGTTTAAGTAATGTACCGCTCCGTCGGGATGGCTCCTATACAATTCGTGAACTTTACGAAGCTGTAGCCATTTACTCAGCAAATGCGGCAACTATTGCGATTGCCGAATCAATTGCAGGATCAGAAGAGGAATTTGTCAATCTTATGAATGAAAAGGCTGAAGAACTTGGGCTGACAGATTATAAATTTGTCAATTCCACGGGGTTAAACAATAGCGACTTACAAGGTATGCACCCAAGTGCGTTTGGCGAGAAAGATGAAAACGTTATGCCAGCTCGTTCTGTCGCTAAACTAGCCTATCATTTATTGAAGGAATATCCCGAAGTATTAGATACGACCAAAATTGCAAAAAAGACATTCCGTGAAGGCACGGACGATGCCATTGATATGGTGAACTGGAACTTCATGTTACCCGGGTTAGTGTATGAATATGACGGTATCGATGGTTTGAAAACAGGAACTACGGAATTTGCAGGACATTGTTTCACTGGAACTGCAGTGCGTGATGGACGACGTGTTATTGCTGTTGTAATGAATGCAGTGGATGATAAAGGCGTTGGATCTTATGAAGCACGTTTTGATGCCACTCGTAAATTATTTGATTATGGCTTCAAAGAATTTAGTGAAACAGAGCTACTCAAAGCAGGACATCAGTTCAAGAAGCAGAAAACGCTAGACGTGATTAAAGGGAAAGAGAAGAAAGTAGCAATCGCTACAAAGAAACCTATTAAAATGCTAGTTCGCAATGGCGAAGATCAAGACTATACTACTGAACTCGTATTGGATGAGAAATTAGTGAAAAATGGACAAGTCCAAGCGCCAATTAAAAAAGGGACGGTCGTTGGTCATGTCAAACTAGTAAAAAAAGAGGGTTCAGATTACGGGTTTATTGATGGAAAAATAGTGGATGCAGAAGTAGTCACGACTGAAGAGGTGAAGAAAGCTGGTTGGTTCCCGTTAACTATGGGGGCAATCGGTAATTTCTTCTCCAATGCATGGAATAGTTCCACTGGTTTCGTAAAAGGCTTATTTAATTAACTACCAAAAGACAGCGTACCTACTCAGGTATAGCTGTCTTTTTTATATTCCATACATCAAACAACTTTGGAATTGCCCGTTTGATGTCATTTTCAGTTAGTCCACCGAAACCGATAAGGAATGAAGGAGGGGATTGGTCAGGTGTTACCTTATAGGTGTCTAGACCACGAACTTTTATTCCTGATTGAAGAGCTTCACTAACTAGTTCCTTTTCAGTTCTAGTCGTATGAATATGAAGCAACACATGCATACCTGCTTCATCGCCCGAGAATGAAATGTTAGATCCATACGATTTCAATAAATTTGTCAACGTATGCATTTTTCGACGATAGATTTTACGCATGCGGTTCAGATGGCGTGAAAATTGTCCATCCGCCATGAAACGTGCAAGGATATGTTGATCTATCCGCGGTACAGAAGAAGAGTAGGGAATAAAAGCCTGACGGTACGTATCCAATAGCCTTGGTGGCAACACCATGTAGGCGATCCGCATAGATGGCATAAGAGATTTAGTAAATGTACTTAAATAAATGACGTTTTCTCCTTTATCCATCCCTTGCAAGGAAGGTATAGGACGTCCCCGGTAACGGAATTCACTGTCATAGTCATCTTCAATTATGAAAAACTCGGGATTGGATGCAGCCCAGTTCAAAAGAGCAATTCTACGAGCCGCAGACAGCACTGTACCGGTTGGGAACTGGTGAGAAGGGGTTACGTAGGCTATAGAAGCATCAGACCGTTGTAGTGCCTTTACGTCAAGTCCTTCATGGTCGACTGCAATGGGAATCGTTTTTCTGTAGTTTTCGGTAAAGACGTGTTTGGTCATGAGATAGCCTGGATCCTCAATTGCATAGCGAGCCCCTTCACCTAGTATCCGAATAATCAAAGGTAAAAGCTGTTCTGTACCGGAACCCACAATGATTTGTTCAGGCGTACAGTCTACTCCCCGCGAATGGTATAAATAGCGGGCAATTTCCTGACGCAACTCAATATCACCATGTGGGTCACCGAGTAGTAATAAGTGGGCATGTGATGTATCCATAATATCTCGCGCGTATTTTCTCCATACGATGAATGGGAAGTTTTCTGTATCAATGGAACTTGGTGAAAAGTCATAATCCACGGGTTTGCTTACGGGAATCTCGGATAGAGTATCTGATTTTACAGGTTGTACATAGGCGAGTTCTTCTATTGCTTGTACGAAATACCCTTTTCGTGGTTCCGCCGCGATAAAACCTTCCGCCATCAGTTGATCATATGCCATTTCTATTGTTGTTTGGCTGACACCAAGGAACTCTTCCAGTTGACGTTTGGAGGGTAGTTTCATGCCAACAAGAAACTTGCCATCAATCATGTCTTGTTTAATTTGATTATATATTTGTTGATAAAGCGGGATATCCGAATTTTTCTGAAGCTCAATAAAAATCATGTCCATTATGACCCCTCTAATCTGACCACGTTGTTTAATGCACAACTGGCTATTTTCATATGGTCAATTTCAATTATACTGAAAATAACAAAAAGGGGGAAATGAAATGAATTTTACTTATGGCGGCGTTATCATGGATGTAATTAATGCAGAGCAGGCAAAGGTGGCGGAAGCAGCGGGAGCTATTGCGGTTATGGCATTGGAGCGAGTACCTTCTGATATTCGAGCGGCAGGCGGTGTTGCGCGTATGGCTGATCCACGAATCATAGAAGAAGTACAAAAGGCAGTTTCCATTCCTGTCATGGCCAAAGCACGTATTGGTCATATCTCGGAAGCACGGGTATTAGAAGCACTAGGTGTAGATTTCATTGACGAAAGCGAAGTATTAACACCTGCAGACGATGAATTTCACTTATTGAAAAGCGATTTCAGTGTACCATTTGTTTGTGGGGCAAGAAACCTTGGTGAAGCAGCACGTCGTTTAGGTGAAGGCGCAAAAATGCTTCGTACAAAAGGAGAACCTGGCACAGGAAATATCGTAGAAGCCGTACGTCACTTGAGAATGATTCATGCCCAAGTTAGTAAAGTAGTACATATGAGCAAAGACGAGTTAATGACGGAAGCCCGTAACCTTGGTGCTCCATATGAGATTCTACTTGCTATTAAAGAAGCTGGTCGTTTACCGGTTGTGAACTATTCTGCCGGAGGTGTTGCGACGCCTGCTGACGCAGCATTGATGATGGAACTTGGAGCGGATGGAGTATTTGTTGGTTCAGGTATTTTTAAATCAGAGAAGCCGGAAGCATTTGCACGGGCGATTGTACAGGCTACTACGAACCACCAGGATTACGAGTTGATTGCTGAGCTGTCAAAAGGGATTGGCACGCCGATGAAAGGCTTGGAAATATCCCAGCTTGCAGAGAGTGAATTGATGGCGACTCGCAGCTCGTAATTTGCTTGGTCAGCGCTCTGGGTTAGGCATAGAAGCCATAGAGCGTTAAATAACCCATCCACACGGGCATTGAAGGATTACGTCTAACCATGAGACAGCTAAGAAGTACGCTAGTTGTCTCATGGCCCTGGCGAATCCCCCATAAACTTTTCTATGAATTCAATAAAATATATAAAAGTGATTGTATGGGGATAATTTTGTTTAGAATTACGACATTTCCCAGGCTATAACATACCATGTTTCTTGTCAAAAGTTAGAAATTGTAGTATGGTATATGTAATTTCACATACATTACGATGATAGGAAGCAGTAGCGACAGTGTTTTTTTTAGAGAGCTAGCGGATGGTGAAAGCTAGTAAAAACCGTTGTGAATCCGTCCTGGAGTAGCAAAATCGAATCAGTAGGTTTTGCCGGTCAGTTGAGCCGATATCTCAAACAAGTGGGCTGCACAATCAGTCAATTTGGGTGGCAACGCGGGTAGTTCTCGTCCCTATTTTTAGGGGATGGAGGGCTTTTTTTATTGCTTTTTATTATTAGTGATGTAAATACAAGGAGGCAGATGGCGTGCTAGACAGTAAACTATTGCGTGCAAATTATGAAGAAGTAAAAGCAAAACTTAGTAAACGTGGAGAGGATTTAACCGACTTTGAAAAGTTTGGTGGTCTTGACGAGAAACGACGCGAAATTTTATCTAAAGTAGAAGTACTGAAAGCTGAGCGTAATGAAGTATCACAACAAGTAGCGCAAATGAAGCGTAATAAAGAAAATGCGGATGAAGTCATCGCAAAGATGAAAAAAGTTGGCGAGGAAATCAAAGCGTATGATCAAGAACTTTCTACAGTAGAAGAGGAATTGAATTATGTGCTTATGCGTATTCCAAACATTCCTCACGACAGCGTGCCAGTAGGGGATAGTGAAGAGGACAACGTAGAAGTTCGTACGTGGGGAGAGTTACCGACGTTTGACTTTGAACCTAAACCACATTGGGAGATAGGAACGGATCTTCAACTATTAGATTTTGAACGAGCAGCAAAAGTAACAGGTAGTCGTTTCGTGTTTTACCGCGGACTCGGTGCACGACTTGAACGTGCATTGATCAACTTCATGCTTGATCTTCATCAAGAAGAACACGGCTACGAGGAAATGCTGCCGCCATATTTAGTAAATCGTACAAGCTTGACTGGAACGGGACAACTGCCAAAGTTTGAAGAAGATGCATTCTTAATTGAAGAAGAGGATTACTTCCTCATTCCAACATCCGAGGTTCCTGTTACCAACTTCTATCGGGATGAAATCTTGGAAGGATCTAAGTTACCAATTGCGTTCACAGCGTATAGTACAAATTTCCGTTCTGAGGCAGGGTCTGCAGGTCGTGATACGCGTGGATTAATTCGCCAGCATCAATTCAATAAAGTGGAGTTGGTTCGCTTTGTGAAACCGGAAGATTCATACGACGAGTTGGAGAAATTGACTGGCCATGCGGAAAAAGTATTGCAGTTGTTGAAGTTGCCGTATCGTGCACTCAAGATGTGTACAGCAGATTTAGGTTTTACGGCTGCCAAGAAGTACGACTTGGAAGTATGGATACCTACACAAAACGTCTATCGAGAAATATCTTCTTGTTCCAACTTTGAAGATTTCCAAGCGCGTCGAGCGCATATTCGTTTCCGCCGTGAGCCGGGTGCGAAGCCTGAGTACGTTCATACGTTGAATGGTAGTGGTTTAGCTGTCGGTCGTACAGTAGCAGCGATTTTGGAAAATTATCAGCAGAAAGATGGTTCTGTTGTAATTCCAGATGTGCTTCGACCTTACATGGGTGGAAAAGAAAAAATTGAAGCACCTAAATAAGTGGATACGCTATTAATCTGTATTCCATATGATTAACTATTTTTCTCTTTCAAATTCAAAAGCTAATGAATGAAATGCAAAAGGATGAAGCCCTACACTTACGAGTTTGACTCTAGGCGTTGGGCTTCTTTTTTCGCGGCTTTTCTTTTTTCTCTCAAGGATCGAAAGAAGTCGGTAAGGAGTTGTCCGCAATCCTCACCGAGGACACCCTCGGTTACAATGCATTCGTGATTGAATCGGGAGTCATTAAGTAGTTGATAAAAGGTGTGGACACAACCCCCTTTAGGGTCACGTGCGCCGTAGACGACTCGTGGAATACGAGATTGTAGTATGGCACCTGCACACATAGGGCAAGGTTCAAGTGTGACGTATAGTGTAGTGTCTTCTAGACGCCAACTACCTATCTTTTCACATGCTATTTGGATGGCGGATAGTTCCGCGTGAGTGACAGCGTTTTGTGTGGTTTCACGAAGATTATGGGCTGCAGCAATTACTTGTTCATTATGTACAATAACTGCGCCAATGGGAACTTCGGCAAGAGCGGCGGCTTTTTCAGCTTCTGCTATTGCCAGTCTCATGTAGTATTCATCATCTTTCATCAATGTATCACTCCTTATCAACAGTCTATCATGCAGAACATCAAAATCAATTAGTGAAATGTTCCACGTGAAACGATCGAGAAGAAAACACTAAATAACTCAATATAATTCACATTGTATATGGTTGTCTATGATAAAATGGAAAGGTAACAAATTGAAAGGGTGAGTGGTAAATGTTTGTCCCGTTTATTGCGGTAGAAGGTCCGATTGGTGTAGGGAAGACTACGCTCACGGCAGCAATTGCTGAGACCTTTTCATATAATCAATTAAGAGAGATTAGTGGAGAAAATCCTTTCCTTGATCAGTTTTATCAAGACAAAGAAAAGTGGAGTTTCCAGACGGAAATGTTTTTCCTGTGTAATCGATATGAACAATTAAAGAAAATTAATAAAGAATATATTTCACAAGGGTTACCCGTGGTGGCCGATTATCATGTATTCAAAAATATGCTTTTTGCCCAACGTACATTAGAGTCAAATGATTTTGTGAAATATAAAGATATCTATCATATTTTGACGAAAGATCTACCTATGCCGAACGTCGTTATTTCATTGTCAGCATCTATTCCTACACTGCTCAACCGAATAGACGAGCGTGGTCGATCGTATGAAGCAGATATGGATCCTGATTACTTACTACAACTTTCGAAAGATTACCGTACTTATTTGCCAGAGTTCGAAGCAACATGCCCTGATGTCCAAGTTATCCATATAAACGGTGATGTAGTGGACTATGTGCGCAATAAAGATGATATGGATGCAATTCTAAGCAAAGTTTATGAGGCGATTCAGAAAGGTTTGAAGCTAAATGAAGTTACCTAATATACCGGAAAATAGTGTATTCGCGGTAGCGGGAATGGTAGGAGTAGGGAAGTCAACAATGGCACACGCGATTGCCAAAAGACTGGGATTTCAAGAGTCCTTGGAAAACGTAGCAGAAAATCCATATTTAGAGAGATTCTACGATGACTTTGAACGTTGGAGTTTTCATTTGCAAATCTTCTTTTTAGCAGAACGTTTCAAAGAGCAAAAGCATATCTTCGAAAGCGGCGGCGGTTTTGTACAAGATCGTTCCATTTATGAAGATGTAGGGATCTTTGCCCAAATGCACGCTGATAAAGGAACTATGGAAGCGGTCGACTTTGAAACATATATGAAACTATATGAAGCAATGGTGATGACGCCATATTTCCCACATCCAAATGCACTTATTTACTTGGAGGGACCACTACCTGTCATTCTTGATCGTATTGAAGAGCGTGGTAGGGATATGGAGATGCAAACACCGAGAAGTTATTGGGAAGAGATGTATCGCCGTTATGAACAGTGGATTGATTCTTTTACTGCATGCCCAGTCATTCGGCTAAACATTGAAGAATATGATCTATTAGGAAATGAACAGGATATTGAGTTAATTATCGGGAAAGTGGCTGAAAAAATGAAAAAAACGACACCCCTTATATAAGGCGTGTCGTGTGTCTTAATGAACAGGAACTTCTGTGAAAAATTCCTGATATAGCTCTCGAAGGACAATGTTTTCATCTTTTTCTTGAATACCGAATACTAAGCTAACCTCTGAAGATCCCTGGTTGATCATTTCAATATTTGCACCTGTACGTGCGATGGCAGATGCTGCGCGTGCTGCCAACCCTCTTGCATGGCGCATGCCTTCACCCACGAGTACTACCATGGAATAATCACGTTGGAAATGTACGTCATCAGGACATAACTCTTGTTCAATGCGCTTAACGATACGTGCTTCCTTTTCCGGTGTTAAGTGTTCATCGCGAATAATAACAGACAAGTTATCGATACCTGACGGTGTATGCTCAAATGGAATTTCTTCTTCTTCCAGAATTTGTAGCAAGTGACGTCCAAAGCCAATTTCCAGATTCATCAAGTACTTAGCAACGAAGAGTGTAGAAAATCCCTTATCGGCAGCGATTCCGACAACCGATTGAAGAGTATGGTCACGGTCCAGAACGATCATTGTGCCGGGCGCACTTGGATTGTTAGTATTCTTGATACAAACGGGAATTTTGTGACGGAATGCAGGTACTAAAGCTTCCTCGTGAAATACAGAAAACCCTGCATATGCAAGCTCACGCATTTCTCGGTATGTCATGGCATCGATCGCGCGTGGATTTTCGATAACCGTTGGATTTGCTGAAAAAACGGAGTCAACATCGGTAAAGTTTTCATAAAGTTCTGCATTCGTTGCTGCCGCTAGTAGGGCGCCTGTAATATCCGAGCCACCGCGGTTAAACGTACGCAATGTTCCGTCTTCTGTGTAGCCGAAAAAGCCTGGAAATACGATAATACCTTCTTTATCGCGTAGTTTACAGAGCTTTTCGTTGCCTTCTGGAAGAGCGCGTACACGTTCTGGACGGTGGTTAACAAGTAATCCACCTTCACGGGGACTTACATACTCTGCTTCGATACCGATATGTTGGAAGTACGCTGCAATCATTTTTGCGTTATTGTCTTCTCCGGCAGCTTTTAAGCTATCAACGTATAAAATTTCGTCAGATTGATCTTTATTTAGGCGTCTAACGATATCTTGCTCAATTACTTGTGCAATTTCTTCGTCTAAGCCTAGTCCTTCTGCAATTTCTTTGTAACGATCCACAACCATTTGCAGCGAATCTAGGGTGTCTTCACCAGCAAGTGATGCATTTGCCAAATCAATAAGCAAATCAGTTACTTTAATATCAGAAGAAAAACGTTTACCTGGTGCAGAAACTACGACGATCTTTCTCGATGGGTCGGATACGACGATGTCGACCACTTTCCGGATTTGTTCCGCGGATGCGACGGATGTTCCGCCAAATTTACATACTTTCATTGAGTACCAGATCCTATCTATTTTGAGATTATCTATCTATTTTTTAGAAGATTCGTGAAAACAGGTTGTTATTAAAGTCGGAATTCTCTATAATTGTCCTTATACGAAGAACGATTGTTTTTTCATAGTGTACATATAGTTAGGAGAATCGTCAAATGAAAAATGAGAAAAATGAAATTAATATTGGTTTGCTGGGTTATGGAGTAGTCGGAAGTGGCGTTGCAACTATTTTGCATAATCACCAAGATGACTTACAACATAAGCTCGGTGTTCCTGTATCTATTAAGAAAGTCCTTGTTAAAAACTTGGATAAAAAACGCAATGGCGTGATACCTCAAGAAATGTTCACTACATCACTCGATGAAGTGTTAAACGATCCTGAAATTGACTTGATTATTGAAGTGACGGGAGGGTCGTCTGAAGCAATTCGACGTTCACTTGAAGCAGGTAAAGGTGTTGTCACCGCGAATAAGGATGTCATGGCAGAGTCTGGACCTGAATTATTGAAATTAGCAGATGAAAATAAATGTGACCTATTTTATGAAGCGAGTGTGGGTGGTGGTATTCCATTAATTCGTACATTGGAAGATGGATTAGCGTCCGACAGGATCACCGCATTAACAGGAATCGTCAATGGAACAACTAACTTCATTTTAACAAAGATGAAACATGAAAATAAGACGTATGAAGACGCATTAGCGGAAGCGACG
This sequence comes from Sporosarcina sp. P7, assembly GCF_002743425.1. Classification (NCBI taxonomy): domain Bacteria; kingdom Bacillati; phylum Bacillota; class Bacilli; order Caryophanales; family Caryophanaceae; genus Sporosarcina; species Sporosarcina sp. P7. Next base: position 12,512 of record NZ_PDZF01000024.1, read on the forward strand.
GAATTGGGCTTTGCAGAAGCTGATCCTTCAGCTGACGTAGATGGTATTGATGCAGCGCGTAAGATGGTTATTCTTGCATCTTTATCCTTTTCTACAGACGTGCATCTTGACGATGTATTTGTCCGTGGTATGAAGGAAATTGCAGACGGTGATCTTCAGCTTGCGGAGCAATTCGGTTACACAATTAAGATGACGGGTTCTGCTAAAAAAGATGAAGAGGGAATTGAAGTGGCCGTAGAGCCGGTATTTGTTCATAACTCTCATCCACTAGCTACAGTCAATAATGAATTCAACGCAGTGTATGTGTATAGTGATGCAGTAGGTGAGACAATGTTCTACGGACCTGGAGCTGGTTCATTACCTACAGCGACTTCTGTAACAGGTGATGTAGTGGCGGCTTGCCGTAATATTTTGCTCGGTGTGAATGGTAAGAGAATGCATTCACCACAATTTGAACGCAAAGTAAAAACGGATGATCAGAAGTACGCACGCTATTTCCACCGTATAACGGTACGTGACGAAGTAGGTGTGTTGACGGAATTGACATCTATTTATAGTCACCACAAAGCGAGTCTAGCGACAGTCGTCCAAGATTCAGATGTGCACGATGAAGGCGCAGATTTAATCTTCATTACACATAAAATTTCCCGTCAACAACATTTAGATATTTTGGCAGACTTAAAAGACACACCTGCGGTCATTGACATTTCTAGTCATTACCGTGTGGAAGGAGAATAAGGAATTATGAGAAGATGGAATGGATTGATCGAAGAATATAAAGAATGGTTGCCGGTGACAGAGAATACTCCCGCGTTAACACTGCAAGAGGGAAATACACCTTTAATCCATCTCGAGAACTTATCAAAACAGTGGGGAATCAATCTGTATGTGAAAACAGAGGGAACGAATCCAACTGGTTCATTTAAAGACCGGGGAATGGTAATGGCGGTTGCAAAGGCAAAAGAAGAGGGGAAAACGGCGTTGATCTGTGCTTCAACGGGGAACACGTCTGCTGCAGCTGCAGCATATGGTGCACGAGCGGGTATGCGTACAATTGTCGTTATTCCGGAAGGTCGTATTGCATTGGGTAAGCTTGCACAGGCGAAAATGTACGGTGCGGAAATTGTGGCCATCGAAGGAAACTTTGACGAAGCACTTCGTATGGTACGTGAATTAGGCGAAGGGAAAATTGCGCTGGTGAACTCTGTCAATCCTTATCGACTGGAAGGCCAGAAGACGGTAGCGTTTGAAACCATTGAACAGCTTGGTAAAGTACCGGACATCTTTGCATTGCCTGTTGGAAATGCGGGTAATATATCTGCAGCGTGGAAAGGTTTCAAAGAATATGCAGGGAAAAAAGGTACGAATACACCAAAGTTACTAGGAGTACAAGCAGACGGTGCAGCGCCAATCGTATATGACCGTGTATTCGATGAGCCTGAAACGGTAGCAACAGCAATCCGTATTGGAAACCCAGCTAGTTGGCATTTGGCAACGCAAGCACTTGAAGAATCAGGTGGCGACATCTTGTCCGCTACTGACGAAGAGATTCTAGAAGCGTATCAATTGCTAGCTGCAACAGACGGGATCTTTGCAGAGCCAGCATCTTGTGCAACAATTGCAGGTATTAAGAAACAACTTGATGCGGGATTGATTGAAAAAGGGACGACAATAGTTGGAATCCTGACAGGTAATGGCTTGAAGGATCCTGAAACAGCAATCAATGTCAATGCAGATAAGCCCATGATGACAAATGAACAGTTCGATAACTTCTTAAAAGAATTGAAAGAGGGGAACGACTAATGACGGAAGCCGGTTTTTCAGTGACCGTGCCAGCCACAACGGCTAATCTCGGACCCGGCTTCGATCATTTAGGTCTTGCCCTTTCACTTAACATGACAATAGATGTAACATCAGCTGACGCGTGGTATGTGTTGTATCAAGATAAGGAGTATGCCGCACTACCGACAGATGAAACAAATCTAATCGTACAGACTATTCAGGATGTCGCATTGCGGTATGATCGAGTGATTGCATCGCAAAAGCTAGTAGTACATTCAGATATTCCTTTAGGAAAAGGCCTAGGCAGCAGTGCTACAGCCATTGCAGCAGGTATTGAAATTGCAAGTGAGCTGGCAAGTTTGCAACTATCTCCAAAAGACAAGTTGCGGATCGGCAGCGAACTAGAAGGACATGCCGATAACGTTACTGCTGCATTGATTGGAGGAATGACAGTCTCGTACTTTGCCGAAGATGAGATGGAAGTACTGACATTCCCAGCACCCCCGATTGGTGTTGTCATCCTAGTGCCGCCGGTTGCTTTAAAGACGGAAGCTTCGCGAGGGTTGCTACCTGACCAACTGACACATAAAGTGGCAGTACGCGGAAGTGCAGCGGGCAGTGTGATGACTGCTGCTATTGCGCAATCGGATTGGGTGACGGCAGGCCGTATGATGGAACGGGACTTATATCATGAACCTTACCGAAAAGTTGGATTCCCTAACTTTGATGAAATACGTTTGGCTTGTAAGGAAGCAGGTGCGTACGGCATGACAATTAGCGGAGCTGGGCCTTCACTTTTCGTAGCTGTACCACCAGGAACAGAGCAACAAGTGGCGGCATCATTGGAACAAAGCTTTCCACATTACCAAGCACTTGCCCTGCAACCGGCAGAGGCAGGCGCACACATCACAAAATAAAAACAGCGTCAGGACTGATTCAGTCACTGGCGCTGTTTTTTCACAATGGATGTATTCTTTTCATGGATTTATATATTGTATACCAGTCAACCGTCTCCGCCTAAAACGCAGATCAGTGGATTCTATTTAAATTTTTATTTTTAGGCAATAAAAAAACGTTACATCAAGTAACGTGTGCTGTCAAAAAAATGGCGGAGGAAGAGGGATTCGAACCCCCGCGGGCTTTAACACCCCTGTCGGTTTTCAAGACCGATCCCTTCAGCCGGGCTTGGGTATTCCTCCGTATCAGACAAATAATATCTTACCACGTCTTTTTTAAAGCGTCAACCCTTATTTTTTCTTTTTCTCTCGCAACGATACGAGAAGCGCCACTAATAAAAACTCGTCAAGGCTACGGACTGGAGTAGCGCACCATACATAAAGTTGAAATCCGATTGCAGGAAAATCATTATCAATCTGCTTAGCGGGACGGCAGGCAACGTAATGACCGCGTAGACTCGCACTTCTGCGTTATGGAAACTAAGGTCACAACGTTGAGCTGGAACCATGCTGTTCATCTCCTTCATTTCAATTAGTGTACTTTCTAAAGTGCGTGAAAGAAAAGGTTTTTTACTGTTTACGCGATAGGGGGTTGAAACACATTACGATGAATAATAGGTTTACCGTTGCAATCACAATTAACTATGGGTATAATAAGAAATGCCGTGCTAGGTGGGGAATTAGCGGTGCCCTGTAACTTGCAATCCGCTCTAGCAAGACTGAACTCCTTTCCGAGGCTGTCCGCATGTAGGGTCTGCCTCTTGCACGTAGTGTTGACGTCTGGGTCCTGCGCAATGGGAACCCATGAACCATGTCAGGTCCGGAAGGAAGCAGCATTAAGTGGACTCTCTCATGTGCCGCGGGGTAGCCTAGACCGAGCCAACGACAAGAGTAACGCTTATGTGCGGCAGTCGAAGAAAGGTGCACGGCATAAATTCAATAATTCACTCGTCCATTTTACTATGGACGAGTTTTTTTTTGTGCCTAAAATAGTGTATACTTCAATGTAGTCCGTATAACTGGAAGGGAGCGATCTACATTGTCTGAGAAAAAAATGAATGTCGAAAGTTTTAATTTGGATCATACGAAAGTGAAAGCACCTTATATTCGATTAGCGGGAACTTCAGAAGGAAAGAATGGCGACAAGATTTTGAAATATGATATCCGCTTTTGCCAGCCGAATACAGATCACATGGATATGCCAGCGCTTCATTCACTAGAACATATGATGGCAGAATTCAGCCGCGACCATTCGGATCAAATCGTCGACATCAGTCCAATGGGCTGTCAGACAGGTTATTATCTAGCTGTAATCAATCATGACGACTATAATGATATTCTATCTATAGTAGAGAATACATTAAATGACGTACTGTTAGCGACGGAAGTACCGGCATGTAACGAAGTACAGTGTGGTTGGGCAGCAAGTCATAGTCTTGAAGGTGCAAAGGAAATTGCACGCGCAATGCTTGATAAGAAAGACGAATGGACAGAAGTATTTGCGTAATATATCCAAGCGATATACGGTGAAAAAATCGTGTTTCGTGTTATAATAGAAGTATTATGCAATCGGAGAAAAGGGGGGGAGTAGTTGATTTACCAAGCACTATACCGCGCGTACAGACCACAGGCTTTTGGTGAAATGTCAGGTCAGCAGGCGATCAAGCAAACTCTGCAAAACACCCTTCTCCATCAGAAGACAACACACGCCTATCTATTCTCAGGACCTCGTGGAACGGGAAAGACAAGTGCGGCGAAGATATTTGCGAAAGCACTAAATTGTGAAAATGGTCCTGCAACAGAACCATGCAATGAATGCGAGACGTGTAAAAGCATCACAGAGGGATCTAACACAGATGTAACTGAGTTTGATGCGGCTTCCAATTCGCGCGTAGAAGAAATTCGTGACATTATTGAACGTGTGCATGTGGCACCTTCCAATGCGCGATTTAAAGTCTATATCATTGATGAAGTGCATATGCTGTCCAATTCAGCCTTTAATGCATTGCTGAAGACACTAGAAGAACCCCCCGCTCACGTCGTATTCATTTTGGCGACCACAGAACCTCATAAGTTGCCGCTTACTATCATTTCCAGATGTCAACGATTTGATTTCAAGCCCATTACGGCACCTGAAATTATTGATCGAATGGAAAAGGTTATTGGAGATATTGGAGTTACGGCGGAGACTGGAGCATTGCGCGCAATCGCACAAGCTGCGACGGGTGGAATGCGGGATGCGCTTAGTATGCTCGACCAAGCCGTGTCATTTAGCGGAGACGAGTTGACGACAAGTGATGCGTTACTAGTGACTGGAGCAATTGGTGAAGAAATCTTTTATCAGCTAGCACAATCAATTCAAACGAAAGACGCGGGATCCGCATTGTCTTTACTGAATGAACTGATTGCCGAAGGTAAAGATGTAGGTAGACTTGCCGAAGACATGATCACGTTTTTCCGTGATATGTTACTACTTGGCACCGCGCCTGAGTTGACAAGTCTTCTGGAATTAATTTCAGATGGTGAAAGATTTCAGGAACTTGCAAAAGAGTTTCATTCGGATGAATTGTACAGGTACATTGATATCCTTTCGAAAACACAACAGGAAATGCGTTTTTCTAATCACGGGAAGGTCTACATTGAATCTGCTTTATTGAAAATGATTCATTCCGGTGAGCAACAACAAATGCAATCTTCTGCAGCTGACCCTGAAATGGCCCAGAAATTTGCAATTCTAGAACAGACCGTTAGACAACTTCAGCAACAACTGGCAACAGGGGCTGTGCAGCAAGCCGCGGAACCGCAAGCACCGGCAAAAAGAGCTGCATCAACTGCTTCTAGATCTGCCAAAGTGCCAACGGGTAAAATTGTGGAAGTCTTAAAATCGGCAACGAAGTCCGATATTCAAGTGATTCGTGAGCAATGGGCGGGTATGATGCAAAGTATGCAACGCTCACACGCCGCTTTATTGGAAGAGACGGAGCCTGTAGCAGCATCAGAGACGGCTTTTGTGCTAAAATTTAAATATGAAATTCATTGCTTGATGGCTTCTGAGAATGCTACATTACAAGCTGGACTATCGAATGCATTACTGCAGCTGACAGGAAAAGGCTATGAAGTAGTCTACGTAGCGGAGGAAAGCTGGCTGCAAGTTCGTGCTGATTTCATTCGAAAAAGTGGTTTGGCCAGTCAAAATAGTAAAGATAACCCTCAACAGTCAGACGATGAGCAACCAACGTCAGCATTTATGGAAGAAGCAACAATCGAAGACGCTGACCCACTCGTAACTGAAGCTGAGAAGATGTTTGGAAAAGATTTTATTACAATAGAAGAGTAATTTACTAAGGAGGAATTATTTATGCGTGGAGCAGGGAATATGCAAGGTATGATGAAGCAAATGCAAAAGATGCAAAAGAAGATGGCAGAGGCACAGGAGAACCTAGGTAATGAGCGAATGGAAGGTACAGCAGGTGGCGGCATGGTAAAAGTAATCGTCTCTGGCCATAAAGAAGTACTTGAAGTGATCATTGATCCGGAAGCGGTAGATCCAGAAGAAGTAGAAATCTTACAGGACTTGATTGTTATCGCTACAAATGACGCTATTGCAAAAGCAGAAGAAATGACGAACTCCACAATGGGCCAATTTACAAAAGGAATGAACTTACCCGGGATGTTCTAGGAGGTTGTATAATGCATTATCCTGAACCTATATCTAAGTTGATGGATAGTTTTATGAAACTGCCAGGCATTGGCCCCAAAACTGCGGGTCGTCTGGCGTTTTTTGTATTAAGTATGAAAGAAGATACTGTGCTGGATTTTGCCAAAGCGTTAGTGGATGCGAAACGTAATCTTCAGTTTTGTTCAGTTTGTGGTCATATTACGGATATCGATCCATGCTATATCTGTCAGGATCAATCACGTGATCGCACAACCATATGTGTCGTTCAAGATCCGAAAGACGTGATTGCCATGGAAAAAATGCGTGACTACCGTGGTTTGTACCATGTACTACAAGGTGCCATATCACCGATGGACGGTATCGGGCCGGAAGATATCAACGTTCCTTCACTATTGACTAGACTCCAAGAAGATGAAGTGCAGGAATTGATTCTTGCGACGAACCCTACTATAGAAGGAGAAGCAACAGCTATGTATATTTCAAGGCTGGTTAAACCATCCGGAATCACGACAACGCGTATCGCCCACGGCTTACCTGTCGGCGGGGATCTAGAATATGCAGATGAAGTTACATTGTCTAGAGCATTGGAAGGTCGTCGAGAACTATAAAAGAATTAAAAGATAGAGAACGAGTAGACTAATCCTCTGAAGAGACGCATATAGATAAGTATCTATGAGATAGAAAGGGCGTTTTCTGTGAGGATTTTAGTCATAGCCATATTAGGAGTCGTATCATTATTGCTTTTAAGTATGAGTCGAACCACTCTCGAAAAAAACATGGAGCGACTATCGGTGTTCTGGTTTAGATTAGCTTTCGCGTTCTTTATTCTCTTCTTAATGAACATTGCTGGTGGATTTATTGGCATCTACGTTCCTGTAAACATCGCATCCGGCATGATCTTAGCTATATTAGGAGTACCTGGATTCGCAGCGCTATGCAGTTTCGCCATTCTTTTTTAAAAGAATGGTGAAAAAGCTTGCATTCTCATAAATAGGGTGGTATATTTATAAGCGTCGCATCAAGCAGTTGCAAAAACATCAAACTTAACAAGAAAAACTTTTTAAGAAAAAGTGTTGACAACAAAATGATGAGATGTTATTATTAGAAAGTTGCCTCTTACGAGAGACCAACCGAATGAACCTTGAAAACTGAACAGCAAAACGTTAACAAAATACAGTTTGTGCACCTAACGGTGACACAAACAAAATGAGTATCTTAATTGATGCCAGCAAATGAAACTCGAGCTAATCGAATTTTCATTTTACTGACTGACAAGATGTAGTGAAGTACTAGGAGATGAAGGA
>NZ_PDZF01000025.1:0-14132 GCF_002743425.1 Sporosarcina sp. P7
CACCCTTGCGTTGAGCTAACTGTTACTTCTGCCTTCACAGTTCGGGACTTGCACCCTATAGACTACACCCATGCTGGGCGCACATTAAAAAAGGTATGAAGGTGTCTTCTCCTTCATACCTTTTGAGGTTTTGTACCAGCCTCTTGTTAATAGTAAGAATTAAATAGTGAATGATTGCTGTTTCCAGAGGATATCTAAAATTTCTTCCATACGGACTGAGGTTATTTCTTCGTTCGAGTTGATCCAGACAACTTCATTTTCTATACCATGCAACTTTCCTTTGATACTGCCTTTTTCCGTGATGATTTCTAATGGAGCATATAATTCTTTACGGAATGGGTGGTGCAAGTACTCTAATTTTTGGCGGATCAGTTGAGTAGCTACTAATTCGTTTTCAATCTCTGGCGACTCTTGCACCGACACATTTTCCGTAACAGGTAAGACTACGGGGCCCTCTGATCCTCTTGAGTGTTCCGGCTCGAAAACGGATGTGCTTTCTTCTTCAACTATAGGTATATACCGATATTTTCTAATAATCGGGCTGGAGATGAACAGCAACGGCTTTTCATTACGCATTTTCATCACTTCCTTTTAGTTAGCATATGTAAGTAAAGCGCCTAACGTTCCGAAATAAAAAAAAACAGTATTCCTAGTTCATAAAGAACTAAGGAATACTGTTGCAAGTCCTAGATAAATGACGACACTGATGACGTCGTTGAGTGTAGTAATAAATGGCCCTGAGGCAACAGCCGGGTCCACTTTAAGTTTATGCATAAATAACGGAATAAATGATCCCGAAATGGTGGCAACGAAAATCGAAACCATCATCGCTGCTCCTACTAGTAATGCAATCACCAGTTCATGCTTCCAGATAAAGATTAATAAGACGACGAATATCGCACAAATCAAACCTGTAATAATTCCCGTGCCTGCTTCTCTTATTAGTAACTTCAACTTACTTTCATCTTCAATATCACGTGTTGCGATACCACGAACCGCAACAGCAAGTGACTGCGTTCCACTATTTCCGGCAGTTCCGGCAATTAAGGGGATAAATGCTGCTAATAGAGCAACTTGGGAAATCGTATCCGTAAATAAATCAATTAAGTTTGCTGTCAACATTCCGAGAACCAATAAAATCAGTAGCCATGGAATTCGTTTTTTGGCAGCAGAGAATGGATTTTTATCAAAAGTATCCATTGTCGAAACACCGGCAAGCTTAGAATAGTCATCCGATGCTTCCTCATCGATTACGTCGATAATGTCATCGACTGTGATAATCCCTAGTATATGTTGCTGGAAGTCGACGACTGGAACAGCTAGGAAGTTATAATCCTGAATCGTTCGAGCGACATCTTCTTGGTCGTCTGAAACGGATACGCTGACGAGACGATCACTCATAATGGAGCGGATTAATGTATCTTCATTGGCAATTATTAAGTCACGTAACGAAACGACCCCAGTCAAACGCTGGTAATCGTCTACAACAAAAATATAGTAAATGGTCTCAGCGCTTGGTGCTTCACTACGCAAAATCGTCATAGCGGAACGAACTGTGGAATTCTCGGAAACCGTGACGAATTCCGTCGTCATGATCGAACCGGCTGTATATTCTTCATAGTGTAGTAATGCTTTAATTTGAAGCGCCGCTTCTTTATCCATCAACGTTAAATAGCTAACGACTTTCTTTTTATCTAGTTCTTTCAGGACATCTACCGCATTATCCACAAACATGTATGAAATCATCTCTGCGGCGTATGTCGCGTCCATCTCCTCAAGGAACTCTTCGTATTCATCTTCCTCAATTTCACTTGTTTCAAATATTTCAGCAAGTTCTTTTGGTGATAGATAAAAATACATCAATTCACGAAGCTCTGCACCCACTTCTTCATAAAAAGTTGCTCGATCATACGGATGAAGTACCAGATATTCTTGTCTGAACGAATGAATATCCTCGTTAATCAGTAATTCTCGCAACTTCACCGCATCCAAAACGATTTCACTTCTCATTTGTTCTGGTTGAGTAGTCATGATTTCACACCTTCCCTTCTGCACATACGATACGCTTAAACGTACTAATTAGTTACTATAAAACGTTCTGACTGCTTTGCATTAACAGAGTTGTGCTGTTTTTCGAATCCGCACACTTGCTGACTTTGCCGTAAATAGTATTGCATATCTTCCGGCAACGGACTAGTAAAGTGCATTCTCTCTTTCGTGAGTGGATGAAGTAAACTGATACCAGAACAATGCAATGCCTGGCGTGGGAATACATCCCGGTTTGCCCCGTATAAATCATCACCTACAAGTGGATGTCCGAGCCATTGCATGTGCACACGAATTTGATGCGTACGACCTGTATGCAACGTCAAGTCTATGACGGTAAAATAGTCTATTTCATGACGATAATGTGCAGTTACTGATACATCTGTTTTTGAATACTGACCATCATCCCGTACCATTCTCTCAATAATACTACCTTCTCTTCTGCCAATCGGTTGTTCAATAGTCAAGAATGGCGTAGTAATTATGCCTTCTGAGAATGCAGTATAGTGGCGTTGAAACAAATCTTGCGCCATTTGTTTGCTTAATAGATGATGGATATGGCGGTTTTTCGCCACACAAATAATACCTGACGTATCCGTATCAAGACGTGTCACCATATGAGCAGTTGAAAGAATACCTTCTCTATCAAATTTTCCACAGACAAAATTCGCAAGCGTTCCAGATGGATGATTGCGAGATGGTATCGTACTTTGTCCAGCGGGTTTATCAAGCACCAAAAGAGTTTCATCTTCATACAAAATGGATAAGGTACCTTCTTGTGGAATCAAGCCATCACTCACCTGTTCAGGAGGGAATAATACTGTCACTTGATCATTCGGCTGTAATTGATGACGCACGTTTTGAGATTTCCCATTCACCAATATCTCTCCACCGCGATATTTAATAGCAGTTAACGTCGTTTTGGAAATTTCATGCTGTGCCAAAAATTCACGTAGCAATCCACTTTTCTTCACAACGAATTGTAATTGAAACAGTGTATTATTTTTTCTTTTCATCATCTTCACGTTCATAGATTAAATCACTCGCGACAAATGACTCTTCTACACGTTTCCAGAATGGGAAAGGACGGAAGCGCGCAAAGCCCATTTTTTCATTGGACACTTTATATTCGATGGATTTCACATCTTTATGAAGGAGTTGCAAATGATCGACTGTCACCATGAAATCAGGACCTTTTACAGGCGTCAATGTACAGATATGATGATCGGGTAAAATGAGTGGAGATCCTACTGTACGGAATACGCGATTATTAATCGATGCCATTTCTGTCAATTGCATAGATGGCAATGAAGGATGGATAATCGCACCGCCTAGCGATTTGCTGTAAGCAGTGGATCCAGATGGCGTCGACATGCAAAGCCCATCTCCTCTAAATCGTTCAAAGTGTTCTCCATTTAATTCAACATCCATCACCAACGTAACTTCAGGTGATTTTACGGTAGATTCATTCAACGCTAAATAAGATGCGCTTTTTTCGGAATGACGATAATTGATCGTCACTTCAATTAAAGGATACTCGATGACTTCGTACTCTTGTCTTGCGATCAAGATCACCAGTTTTTCTATTTCAGAAGGTTTCCAATCCGCATAAAACCCTAAGTGCCCCGTATGAATCCCCACAAATGATGTCTTATCCAAGCGGTGAATATATTTATGGAAAGCATGCAATAGCGTTCCATCCCCACCGATGGACAACACAATATCCGGCTCTTCCTCATCATACTTCAAGCCGAAATCGCGCAAATATACACGTGCTTCTTTCATTAACTTATTGGATAGCTCATCATTTCGCGACTGAATTGTGAATTTCATTACATCACTTCCATTCTTCTTGTGAAATTCTTTTGCCATATATCAATTCACCTTTTCCAGCACCGGCTTGAATATTTCTTCTACAGCTGTACTGAATTCCTCGCCATAATTATCATTGCCTTCAATATTGAATATCAACGCCTGCAATTCGTCTGCAGCACCTGTTAAACGTATTTTCTGATCTTGCCAAATCAACACAGGTTCCGCTTGTTGCAGTAGCATATCGACTAGCCCACGCCAGCTGTCTCTCGGAAAATACGCATAACGATAGCCAGTCTCGTGATCAAATATATATACAAACGATTGATGATCTGTGTCTGTCAACATTTTTCCAGCTGGAGAACCTAACGGCCACTCTGCTTCTGGATTCAATATAAATTGAACTTCATTACCGTCGTTACGTGTATCAATGATTTTATTTTTCATGTTCAAGACATCCACTTCCTTAATTAAAGTCTTTACGTTTAGTCTACCATATGCCACACATAGTTGCATTTCGTTATTGTGCATTATGGTAAGAAAGTTGGTATAATGAATATAATAAACGAACCTATTTACGATCTTCAATAAACAGGAGGAAAAAGTATGAATCTCGAACCCATTAACACTCGGTTACTCCTTGAAATCAATACACTGCAAACTCTTGGAGCGGTTCAATCCTTCAGTAGTAATACACCGACCAGCTCCAATTCGTTCCAGATGGTACTTACGCAATTGTTGGAAGGCAATAACATTAGCGCTGAACTCGCAAAACAATCCGAGCAATTATTCAGCCAGGGAAGCAGCGTGTCTCCATTTGGTATGTCACAAAGCCCAATTGAAGTAGTTACCGCTGTATCAACAGCCACATCGTCGCCAGCAACTACTAATCCATACGCAGATATCATCAAACAAGCTGCTGATAAATATCAACTACCAGAAAAACTAATTGCTGCCGTCATCAAACAAGAATCCAACTTCAAAAGCAACGCAAAAAGTCATGCAGGCGCAGCCGGACTCATGCAACTAATGCCAGGTACGGCTAAATACCTCGGCGTGTCCAACCCCATGGATCCTCACCAAAACATCATGGGCGGAGCCAAATATCTACGCAACATGCTCAACCAATTCGGATCGAATGAAATGGCACTAGCAGCCTACAACGCGGGACCGGGGAACGTAAAAAAATACGGAGGCATCCCGCCTTTTAAAGAAACCCAGAACTACGTAAAAAAAGTCATGAACTACTACCACCAAATGGTGTGAAATTTCGCTGTCGTTTTTCGCAACGTATACCTATAACTACCCAGTGGTTTACAAGCCTAAGGCGACTTTGAATCAGATTAGCCAGCTAGTTGATCCGACTCGAGCGATCCAATCTGCTATATAACAAGAAACAAAATAAGTTCTTTTATTTGTATAGAAATTCGTTCGTTGATAGAATACAGATACAGATGCACGAAGGGGTGTGAATTCAATGACTCGAAAACCTGTCATCCCTTTTGAGGAGATCGGCGAGAAAAAATTACATGAACTGATTGAAACATTTTACGCAAAAGTGGCTGTTCACCCAGATCTCATTCCCATTTTTCCTGATGATTTATCCGAAACCATTAGGAAGCAAATACAATTTCAAACACAATATCTTGGCGGACCGAACCTATTCACGGAAGAGCACGGACATCCTATGATGAGAGCTCGACATAACCCTTTCCCTATAACACCTACACGCGCAGAAGCATGGCTAGCATGCATGGCTGAGGCAATGGACGACGTAGGACTGGAGGGTCCACTTCGGGAAGTCTACTATAAGCGCCTTGTCTTAACAGCCAACCATATGGTAAATAGGAACGAGGAGGAAGATCAGTGAACTATCTAACTGTTATTGATGATACGTTACACTTCTCTGCTTCAGTAAAGCCCATTGAACTCTATGTATTTCTTGATCCTTATTGTAAAGATTGTTGGTCACTGCAACCGTTGCTACGTAAAATGCAGGTCGAATACGATCACTATTTTACGTTACGCATCGCGTTAAGAACGCCTATGACAAAACTGAATCCACCTTCTTTACTTGATCCGAACGATGCAAAATCAACCAAGCGGTCAAATCCTTGTTTCCCTAATATTGCAGTAAAAGCTGCAGAGTTCCAAGGTAAGCGAGCTGGATTCCGTTACCTATCCTGTTTACTTGAGTACTCCTTCTTGAAGAAGCGTGACGTCGCGTCCTATTCAGTTCTCGTTGAAATTGCTGCACGCATTAATTTAGACGTAGATGAATTTATCGCGGATTTTACTTCTGAAGAAACATCGCGTGCTTTGCAGGTCGATATGTATTTAGGTAATGAAATGGAAGTGGACGAGGCACCAACCTTCGTTTTCTTCAATAGCAATATAGAAGACGAAGGATTGAAAGTAAGTGGCCTCTATGACTATGCGATCTACGAACAGATTTTAGAAGAACTAATTGGAGAACAACTTCTACCAGAAATGCCTCCTACTATTGATTTGTTATTCAATCGTTTTGATTTACTCACAACGAAAGAAATCGCAGAAATGTGTCACGTGACGGAAAAAGAAGCTGAACGCGAATTAAAGAAACGCTTACTAAAACAGGAAATCGAACGAATCCCTTTCCAAGATCGTACGTTATGGCGTAAAAAGCAACCTAATTGTTCGCTAATTAAATAGCACTTATACTAGTCGAAGCCCAACAATTTGTTGGGGCTTCGACTTTTTCACGTAAAAAATAAGAAAAGAGCATCCGCTCCTGGGGGGGAGTGAATGCTCTCTTTCAAAGGGAATGGGAGAAATGTTCACGTTCAAACAAAAGGGGTGTATGTTTGGTATGTGATTTATTCCACAATTATACCATATCATAAATGACTTAAAACTTCAACAAATTATAACAGTTTTCATCCAAATGTCATGGTCTTTGCGAATGTCTGTCGAAACATGCAGTCAAAAGTTACCCTCTTTTTGCCAATAACTGTTCCAGTTCTTCCAATCTCGCCTCAAATACCCGGCACGCTTCTTCAATCGGTTTTTCAGATGTCATATCGACACCCGCTTTTTTCAGTACTTCGATTGGATAGTCGGATGAACCTGCCTTTAAGAAGTTCGTAATATAACGTTCTACTGCAGGCTCCCCTTCTTCTAAAATCTGCTTGCTGAGCGCCACAGCCGCACTATATCCTGTCGCGTATTGATAGACATAATAATTCATATAGAAGTGAGGAATACGCGCCCATTCTAAACCGATTTCCTCGTCACTAACAATCGCATCACCATAATACTTTTTATTCAAAGCATAGTATTCTTCGGTTAACTTTTCAGCAGTCAACGGTACACCGTCTTGATCGAGCTGATGAATCAAATGCTCGTATTCTGCAAACATCGTCTGGCGGAACACCGTCGCACGGAATCCATCCAGCCAGTAGTTCAACAAGTAAATCCGCTGGTCTTCATCTGTCGTCACTTTCAATAAGTGATCATTTAGCAATGCTTCATTCACTGTTGACGCAACTTCCGCCACAAATATAGAATACCCACTATATATGAATGGTTGATACTTACGGGAATAATAGCTGTGTACACTATGTCCGAACTCATGCGCTAACGTAAACAAATTGCTTACATTGTCTTGCCAGTTCATTAAGATGTAAGGATTCGTTCCATAAGAGCCTGAAGAATACGCACCTGAACGTTTCCCTTTATTTTCACGCACATCAACCCAGCGATTATCCAGTCCTTCCTTTACAACAGCTCGATAATTTTCACCAAGCGGATGGAAGCTCTCGAGCATAGTATCTTTTGCTTCTTCGTATGTGTACTTCATCTTTGTATCTTCGACTAGTGGTGTATAGATATCCCACATATGAAGCGTATCCACATTCAATACTTTTTTTCGTAATGCTACATAACGATGTAATAAACCTAAATTTTTATTGATGGTAGACAACAGGTTTTCATACACTTGCTCCGGAATATGGTTATTGGATAATGCTGCTGCTCTTGCTGAGCTATAATTTCTAATTCTGGCGTTGACATTATGCCCTTTTACATTACCGCTTAATGTCGAAGCAAATGTATTTTTAAACTCTCCGTACCTTGAATACATTTCTTTAAAAGCCGCTTCTCGAACTTTTGGGTCTTTGCTCTCTAAAAATTGTGAATAACGACCATGTGTCAATTGAACGTCATTTCCATCTTCATCTTTGACTAAACCAAAAGTTAGATCGGCGTTATTTAACATACTGAATGTTTCGGAAGATTTTCCTGTCACTTCAGATAACTGCGCGATTAATTGCTCCTGTTCTGAAGACAGAACGTGAGCGCGTTCTGCATTCAACTCTTCAAATTCCTGTTTATATAAACGCAAGCCTTCATGCGACTCAATCGTTTCGTTCAGTTGCTTTTCATCGATCGAGAGTAATTCTGGAGTGAAATAGGATAATGCTGTAGATATTTTCACGACTAACGTTCTAATCCGACCATCCATTGCCTGATAAAAACTGTTCGTCGTATCCTGATCTGTTTTAAGATGCGCATAAGTGTACAATCTTCGTAGACGTTCTGCCAACTTATCACGATATGTTAACGCTTCAAAAAGTGGACGAGCTCCATTTCCTAGAGTGCCTTTATACTGTTCTGCTTCTTTAGCCATCTCTTCAATTTTGCTGTACTCTTTATCCCATTCTTCATCAGATGAAAATATATCTTCCAAGCGCCATGTTTCCTCTTCAGATACTTCATCGCGCATCAATACTTTGTGATCATTCGTCAATCCAATTCCTCCTCCTGCATTTACCGTTATTTGATTCTCTTGTATTTTCTCAATTCTTGGCATGCATTGCAAGAAATCGCCCTGATAGTATTTCCAGCACAAAATCTTTACCCATGAATTGATCCAATCGATAGATATCTATGCGACGCTCTTTCAAGAAATCCACATAACTTTGACAGGCTTCCAATTGTCGGCTTGACTCTCCTTCAAATGGTTTGACAAATGAATGAAGAATAGAGCGATTTAGTTGAAAGGGTGTATTCCTCGTTTGTCGGATAGCCGCGATAAGTAGTAATTGCCATTCACTATCAGACTCTGTAAATGCTGCTTGCCCGAATGTCGGAACGCCAATCCATGCGGGTAGTTGAATGGGCTGTACACGCAATTCATAACATGCACGCAAAAAGCGATGATGGATACCTCTTTGATTATACCCAATTACCGACCGAAGATACTTGCGGCGCGCAGATTGGTATTGACGTGTTAATTCTTCTATGTCTTTTGTGGATGGAGTAGCAGGAATAGCGAATGGAATCGTTTGATGTGCACTTCGCATGACGGAGTGACATACCACAAACGCAGTGCCTCGAAGATGGATGAAATGACTGAGGTAGTGAAATTGTTGCTTTAACGGATTGTACGTGATGAACACGGATAACGCTTCTTTAGTATGTGAATGAATGTGGCGGATAAAGTGTTGTTGGAATTGACTAAATCGATAGGTAAGGACAAATGATGAAGAGTCTTGTAGTTGCGTAGGTGTGAGTATGATCCATATAGGCGTCATTTTAGCGATATGGTAGCCAGCGTTACGTTCTACTATACGCGCAATAGGAATCGTACTGCACTGAAATTCAATAGGGACTTGCTCGTTTCGCCACGACACAAGCAGATCAGGACGTTGCCGGATGTCGCGCAGATAGGGTTCCATCTCTGTTGGTAGTTGAAGACGTGAAAATAGTTCATAAAGTTGGATTTTACCTAGTAGATGGGTTGGGGACTCCCCTTCTGAGAAACTATCACGGCAGGTGGTTTGCTTTAGATGAGCAAAGTGTGGGATCACAATATCGCCGACTTTTAGGAGTACTTGTTCTTTGCATTGAGGACAATGAAAGGTTTCGTTTTTACGCCACTCTCGTAAGTTGACTAGGGACCACTGCCGTGTTAACACGACTTGCTTCCCGCCACTTGTAAGAGCTGTTAACAAGGCCTTCACACTCCTTCTCTTTTATACTACGAATTTTCTGATTAGTTGGCAAGAGAAAGTTTCATGATTCAATCTTAAAGATGCAGGACGACAGCCTGTCTCGCAGTTATGCCTGCGCTACTGTAGGGAAATAAATTAGTTTGTGTTTCTAACAAATAGAAAACTAGCAACATTGTGATACCAACCATGAATTTCTGCTCACTTTTTGTTGGGGACGTCGCTCGACTGGTTGTTGGATACTAAAATTAGTGAGTGTATGCTTTCTTGACCCGCACAGGCACGTGGGGGATTGCCTCCAACCCTGAGCCAGCAGTTGTGCCTGTGCTACTTATTGGTAATGACGTAAGTTGTGGTTCTAACAGAAATAGAAAGAGCGACATTGTGATACCTATCACTTGTTTCTTGCGAGTGAAGTGTATGAACTGTCCTACACACTATCTAACGAAGGTGCCTGCTGTGGTAGGCGAAGTAAGGAGACAGAGACAGGCGCACTTCCTGTCTGTGGCTCCTTGCGAAAGCCATCCACTAGCGCCGAAGTGGGGGCAATGAGCATTACACTTACATTGTCAGCAAAACCATAATCCTATGCTCAAACACGAGCAGAAAAAAGCACGTGAAAGAACTACAACTCAGTACTGCTTCTTACGCACTCATGATAGAACTACAACCCTATCCCCAATCCTTTTTTTTTGATTAAATGAGTACTTGAACTAGTCCTACACACCATTTAACAAAGACGCTGCCAGTAGTTGGCAGAAAGAAAAAGGCTACCAAATTACCGGTAGCCTTTTAGAGTATTATGAAAAATATTTAGTTACTTGTTCAAATACGTCAGATCCCATAACTTCCTTGCCGTATTCAGCTATACGATGAATAGACATTTTAGACACTGCACCGTATTCCGTTACCATGCTGGCAATGTCTTTCGCACGTTTCTTCTCAATGAGAGAATAATCGAAGCGTAAGTTGAGATAATAACGATCCTCGAATGCGTATAGTTGCGAATCAAATTCGTCTTCGAGTGTAATCATCTTGCTAGCCAATGGTATGATCTGGTCAAATTCATTGAAAACAAATATTCTATCTGTCACTTGCAACTCTTCTTCATTTTCTTCTTCAGAATCAGTAATCGCATCGAAAATTGGATCGAACAATTCTTCTGGATCTTCAATTCCAAAAGGAAACTGTGATGATTCTGCGTTCTTCGGAAGATGCGCGCGAGTTACAATTACTTCAATGCCTTCATTCATCGCGTTAACTTGAATCCAAAGCGGTCCTTCTACTTCAAATTCCGTGTCGTCACCGAGTTCATCCATCATATCCCAAAAAAGCTCTTCGCTTTTGTCACGATTATACCAGACGTCTTCTTTACTAAAACCACGGGCTTCAATATCTCCATAGGACAGATTAAACTTTACCGTGTTTTCATTAATGCGCTCTATTTCCATCCCTTATCTCTCCCTTCTGTAAACAGGCCCTCCCCTGTTATATACTAATACACACTTGCAATGCTTATTACTACTATATGTCGACTTCGACGTTTTCGTAAGGGTTTATTGAATTTCATTTCATGTTATACGCATTGAAGTGGTTAAGCTAGAGGAACACAAGGGAATATCAATTCAAAAAAGCTGATAGGCACAATTGTATCCCGTGTCATCCCTATCAGCTTTTGTTATTAAGATTAGTTTACCATACGCCGCGCTTCGAGCAGCTGATAGGCTCTAACTTTTCTCGGTAGGAAACGACGAATCTCATCTTCATTATACCCTACTTGGAGTCTTTTTTCATCTAGAATGATTGGTCTTCTTAAAAGCCCAGGATGCTCTTGAATCAATTCATAAAGCCTTTGAAGTGGAAGACTTTCTACGTCAACATTTAATTTTTGAAAAATCTTGGATCGTGTTGAAATAATTTCGTCAGTACCGTCTTCAGTCATCCGAAGAATTTGTTTGATTTCTTGAATATTCAATGGTTCAGAGAAAATATTACGCTCTGTATAAGGAATCTCATGTTCCTCCAACCATGCTTTTGCTTTTCTACAAGATGTACAACTAGGCGATGTATAAAGTGTGACACCCATATATTGACACGTCCTTTCCTACGGTTCCGCTCATTAGATTTTGTATACTTGCAATTCATGTAATTCAATTTAGAATTATTATAATTAATGTCTATACTGTTCATTATACACATAATCATTCTCAATTAATATAGTTTTTCAAAAAAACTTTTTCGGAATTCACAATTTCTTGATTTTCAACATTCCAGTAGAGAATCATGCTGTTTTCTGCGATTAATGAACACCTTCTACTGTTATACCCAGGGTGGAAATGTTTTAAACATTTCCATTGTAAAAAAATGCATTCTCATTTAGAAAATAAATCTACTAATTATTCCCTCACTATATAGTACGTACAGATGTACTAAAAGGTTTCATATAGTGTTAAAGTTTTTTCATTATATCAAATCAAAGTTGCATTTTTTATAAGGTATCGATATAATCTTAAGCAATAAGTGAATGGCATTGAAGGAAATAGTATTTTTGTGGCGGTTTTTGTAGAGAGCTTGTATAAGGTGAAAACAAGTAAAGCTGCACGAAGAGAATGGGCTCCTGAGCTTGTTGGATGAAAACAGTACTCCATCACGTCTTCTCACGTTACGGGAATAGAGCGGCTATTTTTAGCAATTCGGGTGGTACCACGGTTACCTTTCATCAATCGTCCCTATTTACAGGGGATGACTGATGTTTTTTTATGCCATTTTTTTACGGACGACACAGACTGTTTCGTTCCAGTCGACAATTCAAAGGAGGATACATGCTTATGAAAACTATTTTTTCAGGCGTACAACCAACAGGTGTCATCACATTAGGGAACTACATTGGCGCGTTCCGTCAATTTGTTGAACTTCAAAACGACGAGGACTGTATTTTTTGCATCGTTGATCAGCACGCAATTACAGTGCAGCAAAATCCGGATGACTTAAAACAAGCGATCCGTTCATTAGCCGCTACGTATATCGCAAGTGGCATCGATCCAGAAAAATCCACATTATTTATCCAATCGGAAGTTCCAGCTCATGCACAAGCCGGATGGATCATGCAATGTATTTCGTACATTGGTGAACTCGAGCGTATGACACAGTTTAAAGACAAATCAGATGGAGCAGAAGGTGTATCTGCCGCACTTCTTACCTACCCTCCATTAATGGCTGCGGACATTTTATTGTATAACACGGATATCGTGCCAGTCGGTGAAGATCAGAAGCAACATTTAGAGTTAACTAGAGATCTAGCAGAACGCTTCAATAGCCGATACGGAAAAGTATTGACCATTCCGGCCGTTCGTATTCCTAAAAATGGGGCTCGTATAAAATCTTTACAAGATCCATTGAAGAAAATGAGTAAATCTGATCCAAATAAAAAAGCAACGATTACCATTTTGGACACACCAAAAGAAATCGAAAAGAAAATTAAAAGTGCAGTAACGGATTCTGAAGGTATTGTGAAATTCGATGTTGAAAACAAACCGGGTGTTTCCAATTTATTGATAATCGAATCTTCACTGAGTGGTGTAACCATCGAAGAACTAGAAGCGAAATACGAAGGCCAAGGCTACGGTGCATTTAAAACCGGTGTCGCTGATGCCATCAATACACATTTGGCGGGAATCCAAGAACGCTACCATGAATTGATCGATTCCCCTGAACTTGATGCAATCCTCGACCAAGGAGCAAAAAAAGCAAACACCATCGCTTCCGCCACCCTCAAAAAGATGGAGGCCGCGATGGGCTTGGGACGCACACGGTAAGCAGTAATAAAATTACCGCCGTCACCAACATCATAAAATCTGTCGACTGCAAAATAAAAATTAATATCTGTCGATAATTATAACCCAGTGCGGAATAATTTAAGTAAAACAACAAATTAGCAAGCGTTACTACAATGACACAATAACTACAAATAAACACAAAAAAACGCGTCACAGCCATCTCGTCCTTTTCCCTTTTCTTTCATCCTATGTTCAAACTGGGTGCAATTAGACGAGTCCCCTTGCCCACAACCAAAAAGACTGAAAACATCTCCTGGAATACCTTCCAAGGAGCATGTCTTCAGTCTTTTTTGTAAATTGATTCAATAAGGTTTGGAGTTTGATTTGTAATGCACTAATCTTCACTTGATAGAACAACACACTAGTTGACCGTAAGTGGAAGGCGGCGACTCCCTCTTGGAAATACGATAGTGACAAGGTTTATCGCGTTCTAAGTATGACCAAAAAA
>NZ_PDZF01000026.1:0-13569 GCF_002743425.1 Sporosarcina sp. P7
CGTACTTCCAGAATACGTAAAGTCATGTATTTTAAGGAATGCATACTGCGGATACATGCAGAAAAATATTTTTTGGTCATACTTAGAACGCGATAAACCTTGTCACTATCGTATTTCCAAGAGGGAGTCGCCCCAGCTTCCGCAGCAATCCTACATGGTAAGTGGTAGAACGTGGTTCACCCTTTGTAAGCAGTGTGTAAGTTTTTGTTGTCTTTGAGCTTGATTAAGTTCAAGTTCCTACACAACTCTAATCACAATCCTAACTTCAATGAACTTCTATAAGTATCACCCACACACATTGCTAGGGATTGGCGCGTAGGTGGGGCGACTCCCAGAGGATCAGCCCGACAGGCGAGACAACCAAGGGAGCGAGAGCCGTCACGAAGAACGTCTTTTGCACTAGCGAACTGGTTGGCTTGCCGCGGGCCCTCAGGAAGCTTCCCCTCCGTAGCGCAAATTCCCACCCCAACACCCTGCCAGCCTCACCCGACTGACTTTACTTAACTCCCACTCACCTAAAAACCCGCCCATTTTATTACCATCTTCATAGAATTTTATAACTCTCTGAATAAAAGACTCATCCCGTGGTCATAATGGCAGTAGAAAGAGAGTACAAGACAGGAGGCATGGAGATGGTGAAAGTTAGACAAGACGCTTGGTTAGAACAAGACGATGAATTATTGGCAGAGACGGTGCTACGACATGTAAGAGAAGGAAGTACACAGCTAGGTGCATTTGAAGAAGTAGGTGACGCCCTGAACCGAACAGCAGCAGCTTGTGGGTTCAGATGGAATGCAGTTGTTCGAAGAGACTACGAGGGTGAACTCTCTGAAGCGAAGAAAGAGAGAAAGCAAACGTTACGTGTGCTAGGTACAGATTTTAAAAGACGTAATCAGCAAATGTACAGCCCCGAGACAGGCGCAGATGGCCAGGAAAAAATCCAGGTTCCATTATCAGCCCTATCCCTCGACACGGTCATTGCCTATTTGATTCGTATGCATCATAATGGCGGTGCGGATACGGATGCACTTCGATGGAGACAAACGGCAAAAACAGCGACGGAACAAATGAAATCGCTAGAAATGCAAATTGAAGATCTGAAAAAAGAGAATAAAACGTTGAAAGAAGACTATGAGCAATTCGTCCAAATCATGAACCGCGCACGTCGATTAATTGCTTTAAATGAAGAAAGCGAGCACGTTGCACCATTATTTAAAATGGAGCCAAATGGTAATCTAATCACATCAAAAGAGCCGCCAATCAATAACTGATTGGCAGCTTTTTTTCGTACTAGGATAACATCTTTTGATTGCGTTCAAAGACACGTCGCAAATAGAATGCGTACAATTCCATTTCCTCGTCTGTTAACCCATCGTGACGCACATCTTCCGTCAACGAGCGCAACAATATCTGCAGACGAATAACGACTTCATTAACCGTCAAATGCGTATCCAGAATTTCCGATAACGATGCCATTGTATCAGGTTGAATTACAGGATAACTGAATTTCGTCTGTTGGCCCTGCAACCCCTTCTCATAGACTTCACGTATTAACTCCGCACGTTCGGAACCACTGCCTTCAACGCATAAATATACTTGCACAGCGACACCTTGACGCAAACGACGCTGTGAAACCCCAGCGAATTTCTTGCCATCGACACTTAAGTCATACGATCCAGGACAATAAGATCCGACAATTTCATAGGCTTCTATCCGTTCGCCAAGCTCAGGAAATAATAGCTGAACTAGTGATACCATCGCTTCGTAGCCTATCGGAATGTCAATCGAAGACTTTTGTTCAGAGAAGATTAAGGAAATATTTACTATCCCTTCATCTAAGACGACTGCAAGCCCTCCCGAATTGCGAACGATCGACTGATAGCCATGCTGCTCAATTCCTTCCATCGCTTGTTGAATAAATGGCATTCGATGATCTTGAATACCTAACACGATCGTCTTATCATGTACCCATGTCCTGACAACCGGTACACTTTGTTGCTGCCCAACTAATTGGCATAACGTATCATCCATGGCGAAGGATTCGAGCGCAGAACGATTGCGTGCCGAAATGGATTCGTCGATGAAACGCCAAGCTGGTTGATTTAGTAAATGTTTATCTTGTGACATGTCTAGCTCTCCTATAGTGATTGATCTGGATTATATGTAGACGGTTCACAAACTACGAGCCTGTCATTATAGGCTCTGGGCTGCTGTGATGATAGAAAGTTTATAGACATCTTCTGCAGAACAGCCGCGTGACAAGTCGTTGACGGGACCATTTAAGCCTTGAAGGATCGGACCAATCGCTTCGTATCCACCTAGACGTTCTGTCAATTTGTAGCCGATGTTTCCAGCGTCCAATGTCGGGAAAATAAAGACGTTTGCATCGCCTTTGATGACGGATTCTGGAGCTTTTTTCGCTGCTACACTTGGTACATACGCTGCATCAAATTGGAATTCTCCGTCAATCAATAGGTCAGGTGCCAATTCTTTAGCAATTCTAGCCGCTTCCACCACTTTTTTCGTCTCTTCTGTCACAGCAGAACCTGTAGTAGAGAATGAAAGCATCGCAACGCGTGGATCAATTCCGAATGCCTTTGCAGTTTTCGTACTTTCCACAGCGATTTCAGCTAACTCTTTGGCTGAAGGATTCACAGTAATGGCACAGTCCGCAAAAATTAGACGCTCTTCTTCTTTCATCATAATGAAAGCACCACTCGTTTTTGAAACGCCAGGCTTCGTCTTGATAATTTGCAATGCAGGACGAACTGTATCCGCCGTCGAATGTGCAGCTCCACTCACCAAACCGTCTACACGTCCTGTATAGATTAGCATAGTTCCGAAATAGTTTACATCTTTCAATTGCTCGCGCGCTTGCTCGATTGTAGCTTTTCCTCCACGACGCTCAACGAATTTCTCCGCCAGTTCTTCAAAATAGGAAGCGTTTGCAGGATCAATCAACTTAATCTCGGAAATATCAAAGCCACCTTCTTTTGCTACTTTATTTACCGCTTCTTCATTACCTAATAAAACTGGCGTTATAATCCCCTCTTGTTGAAGATGTACAGCCGCTTCTACTATTCTTATGTCCTCACCTTCAGGTAATACAATCGTCTTTCCTTTACCTTCCAATGTTTTACGAATACCTTCAAAAAGATCTGCCATGTGTAATTCCCACCCTTGTTATATTTTCCTATTTATCATACCTGAAAAGCCCCATTAATACACTAAGAATTCTGAAGTTTTCAGATAACTGCCCATTAGATATTCATTTTTGTAATGTCTATTGTGGGTCTAACCTTATTCCTTAACGAGTAAAGACTGTTTATGATACACTTGATATAGAAACTACTTTATTTTAAAAGGAGACTGAATTCAAGTGAACGAAGCAGCTATTACATTAGACGGTTGGTATGTACTTCACGATTTTCGCACGATGGACTGGGCTTCTTGGAAATTGATTTCAAAAGAAGAGCGTCAGGCAGCAGTCAATGAATTCCTAACTTTTTTGGAGCGTATACAAGAAGCGGATGATGCTAAGACAGGTAGTCATGCATTTTATACAGTCGTTGGTCAAAAGGCAGACTTCATGCTAATGACATTACGTCCTACAATGGATGAACTTCAGCAGTTGGAAGCAGAATTCAATAAGTTAATCATCGCGGATTACACAATTCCAGCGTATTCCTACGTATCAGTAGTAGAGTTATCGAACTACTTAGCAGGTGAATCTGACGAAGATCCATACCAGAATCCGCATGTACGCGGACGTCTGTATCCTGAATTACCTCGTAGCCAATACGTTTGTTTCTATCCAATGGATAAGAAGCGCGAAGGCGAAGATAACTGGTACATGCTCGACATGGACCACCGCAAAAGTTTAATGCGCAGCCATGGCATGATCGGCCGCGGTTATGCAGGTAAGGTGAAGCAAATCATTTCCGGCTCCGTCGGCTTTGATGATTACGAGTGGGGCGTCACGCTGTTCTCCGATGACGTGTTACAGTTCAAAAAACTCATCTATGAAATGCGTTTTGACGAGGTCAGCGCACGCTACGGCGTATTCGGCTCATTCTTCGTCGGTACAATTTTAGACGCAGACAAGCGCGAAGCATTTTTCGAAGTATAATAGGTTAGATCCAAGCCGCGAATGAAACACTTCGCGGCTTTTTTGTTGCGAAAAAAGAGGGATATAGGGCTAGTGGTTCGGGATTGAAGCTCCAGCTGGAGACGCTTTCCGGAGGGCGTGGCTTACTCAAATGCAACCTATAAAAGTGCATGCTCCTAACGCTACGGTGTTACTTAGAACTATCACTGTTAATAGCAAGAGAATTATTGTTGGCTTCTAACTTAGTTAACTTTAGACACAACATAAGGTCTTGAATTTCACTCTCCAACACCAGAAAGAGATACTAGTGAAGCGAAGTGAGAGCCGTTACGAAGGACGGCTTTTGCGAGTAAAAGCAAAGCGTTAGGAGCATATCTTTGCACTTGCGACCTGGTTGGCTCAACGCGGACCCTCCAGAACGCGTCCGCCTGGAACGCAGCGTAACGTTGCATTCCCCAATTCTTGAACTCCCCACTCCAATTCAAAATGGAAACACTAGTGAAGCGAAGTGGAAGGCGGCGACTCGGGGAGGATCAGCCCGACAGGTAAGACCACTAAAGGAGCAAAGCGACTAGGGGGCTTACCGCGGGCCCTCCCGAACGCGTCCGCCTGGAACGTAGCGTAACGGTGCCTTCCCCTAACTTTGAACCTACCTCTTCAAAAAACTTCATTCATACCCACTCACCCTCCAACATAAGATACAACCAAGGGGGTTTTGCTTTAGCTGTCACCGCGACAAACAAGAGGGAATAAAAGCGCTTGCCCGTCTCACACAGACTCCATCAACACGCAACGCACACTTCCCTGGCCCTACAAGACTGCCCGCGAGTAAAACTAACAGATCTGGAGAGGATGTTGAAATGGTTCAATATTATTGGAATCCCGGCTATGCCCAGCAACAAATGGTCCCACCACAAACAAATGTACAGGGGAACGTACCAACACCGCCTTTTAGAGAGCAGTCCTACATCGAGAATATCTTACGGCTTAACAGAGGAAAACCCGGTGTCTTTCATTTTTCATTCGAACATGCGGTAGAAGCAGGCAAGAACACAAAAGCGATCACGGGTATGGTAGAAGCTGCAGGACGCGATCACGTCATCCTCAGTGAAGCCAAGACAGGTCGACGTTATTTATTCCCTATGATCTACTTCGATTATGCGGAGTTCCCAGAGGAAGTAAATTACTTCAACCAAACGCCATAAGAAAAAACCGCTCATGCGTGAGCGGTTTTCCTATGTTACCTTCCAAATTTCACTGCAGCAATGATCAACATCATCCACCCTACGATGAATGCAACGCCACCAATCGGCGTGATGGCGCCAAGTATTCCGATTCCAGATAAGCTGAGTACATACAGGCTTCCAGAGAAAATAACGATACCCGCCAGAATTAAATAGCCTGCCCATGATAGTTGCGTCGATGGTCCAAGCAATGTGTCGCTCATCAAAATACCAATTGCGAGTAATGCAATCGCATGGAACATCTGATAGTGTACCGCGGTTTCCCAGACGGCTAAGTAATGTTCGGAAAGGCGATCTTTCAATGCGTGTGCACCAAATGCCCCAAATCCAACTGCAATCGCGGCATTAATAGCTCCTGCGATAATGAAAAACGGCATAATGATTCCTTCTTTCTAACGAATGTTGTATATCCTGTTTCCAGTCTACCATATTGAAACTTATAAAATGACAGGTGTTTGAACGATTTTTGGTGCTATCAGAAGTCAAACAGCGACTCTCCATTGGCATCCTCTTCACGCAATGGTTGCTCGTTCAGCGACGTAATTGGCGTCGCATGTACAGTGCTCGTTTGTATAGCATGCGGGATGGACGGTACAGATGGCCTTTCATCACCAAGCATCAAATTACATAATGTTCGCACAGCATAGATCGCTTCTCTTCGTGCTGCTTCATCCTGTGTTTGTTTCGCCAAGCGGACTTGTCGCTCCATTTCTCCGAGCATTTGTGCAGCTGTGATCATCGCATTTTTATCCCCTTTTTCGGTTCAAATTTCATACACTCCATACCAGAGGAGCGCTTTACCACTATAGATGGTAACATTTTCGTCTTGAATCCATATGCCTTGCAGCCCCGCGGACTTGCGGGATCCCAAGTCGTATAAAAGAAGATACAGTCGAAGCAATTGACTGCCATCGTTACACATCCTTTCTCATTCATCACTTGGTCGTTTTCGCCCAATCTATCGGCTCTTCTCCCCACTCGCGTAAATACTCATTCGCTTTAGTAAACGGCTTACTGCCAAAGAATCCTCTGGATGCACTAAATGGACTCGGATGAGGCGATTCTATAATTGCATGGCGTCTGCGGTTGATCAATGCCGTTTTTTCCTGCGCATGTCTTCCCCATAAAATGAAAACGATTGGTGCACTGCGCATCGACAGTTTACGAATGACTTCGTCCGTAAAGAGTTCCCAACCTTTCCCACGATGCGAAGCGGCTGCCCCTTCGCGCACAGTGAGTACAGTATTCAATAATAATACACCTTGTTCAGCCCACCCTGTCAACGTTCCTTCAGTCGGGGCATCAATTCCAATATCTGATGATAGTTCTTTGAAGATATTACGTAAACTCGGTGGCACTTTTACGCCAGGCTGGACAGAAAAACTCATACCATGAGCCTGTTTGGGTCCATGATAAGGATCTTGGCCCAAAATCACGACTTTGACATCCCGAAAAGGCGTCAATTTAAAAGCTGTCCACATATCAGACATTTGCGGATAGATGATGTGATTTGTGTATTCTTCGCGAAGAAAAGTACGCAATTCCTGATAATATGTTTTATCGAATTCATCTTTTAGTATGTGATCCCAATCATTACGAAACTCTGCTGCCATATGCATCACTCCTTAAATTCAATATCTAGTTGATAGCCTGCAAATGAAAACATGTCTTTTAGCGTTTTTACTGCATTTTGCTCTGCGGATTCTAGGACACCTTGTTCGGATGCCTCTTCCATTATTAATGTTTTGGCTTCATTCGCTAGCTCATAGCCTTCTTTAATATCTGCTTTTCCACGGAATAACCCTTCTACAGAATAGACTTCTACTTTATCGAAGTACAGTTCTGCACCACCGAGAAAATCAGCTTTCGGTATTGTCAGCTCAATACGCTTTTCGTCTTCATCCACTCGCATATCTTGCTCGGTGATTTCACTAAGATCAATTCCGGCTTTGATGGAACCTGGAATAACTACTAATAAGTTCCGCTTCGTCCCAGGAAAATTGACTCCAATGTTTTTACCGAATAATTCATTGTCAGTGCGTTTGATGAGCACTTTGGAGTAAGCTTCTGCCGTTGTTAGTTCCTGTAGCTCTTGGACACGCTCGACAAATGCCGTCTTTTGTTCCGAAAAAGTAGAGCCCAATTGCATTAAATAAAAGCCTGCGATTGGCAGGGTAATAAGTGCGGCGACTAATAGTACAATGACTAAAATATATGTCCTTCTCCATGAAGACCATAAAGTAAAAGCAAGTTCGAGAATTCCTCCCCTTTGCTTACGTTTGGTCTTTTTCCGTCCGGCGAATGTTACAGCTGATTGGGCATTAGCTTCCGTCCATTCCTTCTTCTCTCTTTTAGACGATTCATGCTTACTCATGGCTCACATCCTCTCGTTTGTTCCAACACTCCGTTTCTATTTATACGTTCTGTCGAATAATAAGTTTCATTGGCAAGATCTGTACGTATTACAAGCTTTCTAGACTTTCATCATACCTGAGTTGTTTGTATTTCGACAATTAGTTGTATACTATACGTAACAACAAAATGTAGGATGCGAAGGAGAGAGTTATTATGTCATTAAAGAAAACCTTGACGATTGCAGGATCGGATACATCAGGCGGTGCAGGAATTCAAGCAGATTTAAAAACTTTTCAAGAGCACGGTACGTACGGTATGACGGCAGTGACAGTGATTGTCACGATGGATCCCGATCAGAATTGGTCACATAATGTCTACTCATTGCCGATTGATGTCGTAAAGGCCCAATTGAAAACAGCGTTATCTACTGGAATTGATGCTATCAAAACCGGTATGTTGAGCACAGAAGAAGTCATTCGAACGGCAGGTCAGGCAATTGATGAATCTGGTTTGGATCATGTCGTGATCGACCCTGTCATGGTGTGTAAAGGTGAGGATGAAGTATTGAATCCTGGGAATACGGATGCAATGATTACCTATCTCCTACCGAAAGCAGAAATCGTCACACCAAATTTATTCGAAGCGGGACAATTAGCCTCTATGAAAACACCGAAAACAATAGATGACATGAAAATGGCGGCGCAGAAAATTCATAAACTCGGCGCTCGTAATGTCGTGATTAAAGGCGGCAAACAACTCGATCATGAAGAAGCGGTGGATTTGTTTTACGATGGTTCGACGTTTACGTTACTGAAATCAGAAAGATCCGATACCTATCATAATCACGGAGCGGGCTGTACATTTGCAGCTGCTATTACAGCAAATTTGGCAAACGGGTTGTCGATCAAAGACGCAGTCATTCAAGCGAAGCAGTTTGTCACAGCAGCCATTGCGCACGGTTGGAAGCTTAATGAGTATGTAGGACCTGTCATGCACGGCGCGAAAAATCAGTTCGACGGGCCACATGTAAAGTTGCAGGAAGTATAATGAATGCTTATAAGTCAGATGTAGTCCCGACTTATAAGCCGTCTAATCGCATTCAAACTGCAATATCTATATAATACTAAATAGAAAGATTGCAGCGTAATGCCTGCAAGATTTAGGAGGATGAGTATGGAAACGGTTGACGTGAAACGTTTACAGGAGTTACTGGACTCCTTTGCCAATAAAGATGTCTACATACATTTAGAAACGACAAATGGATCGTATGCTTCCCATTTTCAAGAAGGTTTTTTTAATGCCGGCGCATTTATTCGTAATGTCATTATTCGCTACGAACTTGGTAAGGTGACGGGCGAATCTCCACACCGTATCGGTTTGAAATTGCCGAGTGGTTGGATTTACGCACAAGGGATCACGCACTATACAGTTGACGAACATAATCGTTTACTGATGGCGGGACTCGGACCTGATGGAAAACTAGCGGTAGCGCTTGAAATTAGCGAAACACCATTTACTTATTAAGAAAGGAGATTTTTTGATGTTGCAAAAAGAACGACACGTACTCGTTGTATTCCCTCATCCTGATGATGAATCATTCGGCATCGCTGGAACGATTGCACAATATATTGAAATGGGCGTACCCGTTACGTATGCTTGCTTGACACTAGGCGAAATGGGCCGTAATCTAGGAAATCCTCCTTTCGCAAACCGCGAAACACTACCACAAATCCGTAAACAAGAGTTGCTAGATGCGTGTGATGCAATGGGATTGACAGATTTACGCATGATGGGACTGCGCGACAAAACGATAGAATTTGAAGATCCGGAAAAGCTGGTTAAAATGATGACTGACCTCATTGATGAATTACATCCTTCATTGGTCATCTCATTCCACCCAACGCTTGCTGTACACCCCGACCACAACGCAACGGGCGTAGCTGTGATTGAAGCGATGAGCCGCATGCCGGAAGCGAATCGACCGGTACTGTACATGAAAGCCTTCGATAATGACACGTTGAACCAACTTGGTGAGCCGCAGGTTGTGCATCATACACCTGACGTGGCAGATAAAAAGATTGCCGCCTTACGTGCACATGCCTCCCAGACGGTTTGGATGCTACCCGACATGGAAAAACGATGGGCTGCAAACGATAAAGATGCACTTGACTGGTTATATAACGAAGCGTTTTATATTCATGATTTCACGTAAAAAACCGCAAATCTGCGGTTTTTTTGTATCTTATACAAAATCACTTCTCTTCAAACGCTTTAATAAAGGCATATAAATCCTGCAACTTCTTTTCAAACACTTCCACGTTTAATGCACGATCCATTTGAATTCTTACGTTATTTTGTGATTGTACCGCGATTTGCATCTGACTTCCTGCTTCTCTAATTACTGTTTGATAACGGTGTCGTATATCATCGATTTGTCTCTCGGCTTCTTCATCTTCTGCACATAACGGCACAATATCTACTAATTCATCGCGCGGACTTTCCGCATCGTAGGCATGAGGTTGTGTCGAATCGAACAGGCACACCGATAACTCAGGAAACAGTACTAAGTCGATACTTGCGGGATCCAATCCACACCAACCGTATAACACATCTAACCCACGTCGCTGCGCTTCGTCTCCTAACGCCCGCATCATCGTCGACTTGCCTGTGCCCGGTAATCCCTTGATCAAAAAGCGACGTTTTGTACGTTTCGTGATAGACGGGATGAAATCATGTGCGCTGCCAGATGATAATGAACCGACGATCCGATGCGAGACATGGGCTGATTTCGTTAGTTCAATCGTTCCAAATAATTCTCGCTTTAATTCTTCCGTAATCTCTTCGTGGCGGGGCCAATCCATGCGTGCGATATTCACTGCTTCCCATTCATCATGAATCGCTTTTGCCCGTTTTAACTCTTTCAACGACTGACCAAAACGTGTTTTCTCTTCTTTCAACAAAGCACTCACCTCATCATGCCGTCCGAGTAGCTGATCTTGATGATAGACGTCATAAAAACAAAAGACTTTATGGCGGTTACCAAGATCTGTCGGCTCGAAGGAAACCGGATGGGATGCTTGCAAGATGAAAAGTTCCAGTCCTTCAACGAAAATTGCATCGGTTTTATCCACATGTCCTGGATTCATGAATCGATCCACACTAAAGCCCTTGTTGACAAAATAGACCGCCAAGTCATTGAGCACTTGCGATAAGGAATGCGTAGGCAAACACTTCAAAAATATCGTCTTTTTTGACTCCGTGAGCAACTCTTCATACTTATGTTGCACGCCTTGTCCTGTATAAGCCGTTCCCATATATTCTGTAATATGTCCGTATATATTGACCATCCTTTCTTTCTTCATTTCATCATATGTATAGGTAAATAAAAAAAGCACAGCCGAGTAGGCTTATGCTCCTTAATAGTGTAATAAAACTTTTTCGTCCGTTTGATGAGTGATCTTCAATAACATTTTCTTACATTGTGGTAAGGCAATTTGAATGATTTGACCAGAGAATAGGACGACAACCAATGTACCGACCCCTACAGGTCCACCAAGCAAGAAACCGATAAGTGTGGCAATCGCTTCAATCGCGGTCCGTACCAATCGAAGACTCCAGCCAAACTTTTCAACAAACAACAGCATCAAGCTATCCCGAGGTCCAGCCCCAAGATTCGGTGATACATATATTCCTACCCCATAGGATAAGACGAATACACCGGCGATGAAATAAATAATTTGCACTGTCAATGAAGTCACATCAGGTAAAAGCCAGTTGAAAAAGTCGATAAATAATCCGATGACCAACATATTAAGCCATGTACCTAGTCTCGGCCATTCCCTCAAAATAATCGATGTCACCGAAATGATAACAAAACCCGATATAATACTCCATGATCCTATCGTTAATCCGAAGTTTTGATACAAACCGAGATGGAGCACGTCCCACGGAGCAATCCCAAGCCGCTGACCTTTAATCATCAACGAGATGCCAAGCGACATGATCATCATTCCCGCGATGAAAAATATCCATCGCCAAGCTAATAAATTACGCATATACATTCTTCTTTCTTCTAAAATATCAGTGTACTCATGGATTCATTGTAACAGAAATCAAGAAAGTTGCTATGTACTTACTTTACGAGATCACTAAATTGTGCTTTTGCAACCCGTGCCAAGTCTTGTGGTGACAATTTCATTTGCAATCCGACTTTGCCCGCACTGACATACATATAGTCGAGCGTTTCAGCTTGTTGATCAATGAATGTCGGAAATTCACGTTTCATACCGATTGGCGAACAACCGCCACGGACATAGCCCGTTTCTTTCGTCAATTCTTTCATAGGCAGCATTTCGACTTTTTTAAAGCCTGCGGTTTTCGCTGCTTTTTTCAAGTCTAACTCATCCGAAACGGGAATGATAAAGACGAGTAAGTCTGTTTTACTTGCCATGGCAACGAGCGTTTTATAAACGGTAGAGACCGGTTCATTCGTTTTATTCGCAACGGAAACCCCATCATTCTGACTGTCATCCGTTTGATAGCTATGAATTTCATAGGGAATCTTCTCGCTTTCGATGATGCGAATTGCGTTGGTTTTCGGCAACTTTTTCTTTGACATAAGTAGTACTCCCCTTTTCTTCAATTTAGTAGATAGCTAGCAGAATATATAATGTGAAAAAGCCCATTTCACTGGATTCCAGCAAAACGGGCTTCATTTTCAAACGAATCAGATCAAATGCTGATATTCATTTGTGGCTGATCCATGTCGTACTGATTCATTCTGGCTTGATTTTGCACTTGATAGAGAGTAAATGCATGACTATATTGTTGTTGCATACGATTCGGTCTATTAGTTGCTGCGGTACTGTCGACGCTACTCATGAGATCACGAATAGTTTTGGTCCGATTATGTAACGCTAATTGTAGTTCAGCTTGTGTGATTTTCGCAGATGCATTACTAGCTAGCTGATAATCCGCTGTCGTTGGTGGTGATTTAGAGTATGCCTCTTTGCGGACTTCACGCCATAAATCAATTGTTTCATCCAAGTTATTACCGAGCGGAATCGAGATATTCTTCATCTGTCCCGCACCAAGCTTCTGAAAGTCTGTTTGCATTTCTTCCGATATTTCAATTGGTTGCGAGTTTCCGCGTAGCAATGTGACCAATTCATCTTTGGTCTTTTGCGCTAGTTCACGAAATTCTGTTTGTCGTTCATAAGCATTTTCAGCATTCTTTTTCCGGATTGCATCATACCGCTGTAGTTGTTCGGCGGCGTTCGCAAACCCTATTACAGCATTCATGGTACCCACCTCCGAATAGGTTTTTTCGATATGTACAGCTAGTATAACTAGTTTACGCAGAAGCGCGTAAACTGCCAATCCGTCAAAAGATTGGATTCGCGCGGGATTGGTATTTTCATTTTATCCTTTAGGTACGCATTTCATACTATATGGATATGCGAGCCGGGCGGTATTTACTAGTGTTTGTTATGGGAATATGTGTAGTAAGAGTACCCTTTTTCATATGTGATCAAACAACACCGCACACCACTTGATGTAGTGTGTGGCAAAAGTGCTGAAGCTCAAGATCGAATGGTGTTTGTAATGAATAGTTAGTTAGTGCATGGGATTGAAGCTCCAGCTGGGGACGCTTTCCGGAGGGCGTGGCTTACTCAAATGCTAGCAATTAAAGTACATGCTCCTAACGCTACGCTTTTACTCGCAAAAGCCGTCCTTCGCTACGGCTCTCGCTGATCCTCCCGGAGCATTCCTGTTTGGTTAGTGGAGCCCTATTGAAATAGAAAAGTCCCCTTGGTATGATTCGGGGGTGTCAAGGCATCGACTACTTGACCCCTAATAATA
>NZ_PDZF01000027.1:0-11964 GCF_002743425.1 Sporosarcina sp. P7
ATCGCTGTGTAGTTCGGATGCTTCTTCGGCACGTCTGTAAATTCTTTTGCGGATGCCTGTCCTGTGCTTATGAACACAATTGATATGATGAAAAGAAATGTAGTACACAGAAAAGTTTGCAGTAGTGTTTTCAAGACTTCACTCCTCGTATATTAATATGTAATTGTTTAACTTCTGTAGAAAGTACTTGCACATTAAGCTTTCAAGATATTTCTATGCATATATGCTTTACACTGTTTTTTATTCTTCAGACTCGCCCAAATCCTCCAAGTCCTTCGGATAGTTCACTGTACCAATTCTTTCTCCTGTAGCCTCATTCACTGAATGTATAGTAACATCAAGCTGTTCAGAATTTACTCCATCAAACAGTTGATAAAACATACCTGCCATACCAAGACCCAGAACAGCGAATCCGTCGAAACTGTTTTCAATTGCTTCCTGATCAACAACCATTGAAAATTCTTTAAAGTTCTTGTCGTAAGTAATATCTTTGATCGAAGAAAAGTCGTCATTACTTACCAATTCATCCGTGTATTCAACTAAATTATTTTTCATCTTCGACATTAATTCTTTGTGCTTTGCTTTAGACATTTTGTACGTAATGGTGTCATCTGGATTCACGGTGGCACTTTTCATGCCACTTTCTTTCGCCTTTGTTGCCACCTCATTAAGATCATCGTCTGGAAAGAAGGATGATGGAATAGTTACTTCTACATCTACCAAACCTTTGTCTACCGCAACTGCTCTACTTGTTTCTTCTGACCGTTCTGACTTAGTACCTTTATCACTTTGCTCTGGATTAACTTTTTTGCTATCATTCTCTTCACTTGATGTACAGCCAGCTATTAGAGCTAGCATTAGCAACATTGCTGTAGCTACATTCTTTTTCATTTATCCCAACCCCTGTTTAAAAATCATTAGTGCCATTTATACGCCTTTACCTTCACTTCAGTGACCTTCTCTTTAATAACCCAACTCAAATTAGGAAGGACATCTCAAAACCTGCTATGTTTTTTTCGATTCAGACTAACTTGTAGATTTTTTCTAAGACACCCACTAATTCCATTTGCAACTATAAAGAGCAAAAACCTAACGGCAATCATCAACTATTTTTTATTCATATTTAGAAATTAATAAGATTGAAATAAAAATTTCATGTATGTCTATCGCTTAGGTACCCAACATAGGGCCAAGTTTATTTACAGAATAAAACACATTTCATTCTCTTAATTCTCACGGCTGAAGATTGACATCAAACATAAACGGCTCAATAGAGTGTTCGTAATTTTCGCTAGAGCCTTCCGCATAAACTTGAATTTCGCTTATTTCCTCGCCCAATGGAGGATATAATACCACTCCTGATGTGGAAGTTCCCGGCAGGATATCACTTTGTGGCTCTTTTAGGTCAGATTCGTAATCGTCTTCGGTTTCAAGTTGTTTTCCACCAGCAACTAACTTAGAGTTGAAGCTGTAAAAACTGATTTTCTCACTTGAGTTGTTTTTAATCGTGAAGAATATTCGTGTCTGCTTTTCTGAAAGCTCTATCTTTTCTACCGTCATTTCATAGCCGTGCTGTTCTTTTGTTTCATTGACTTCTATAGTCCGCAACGTCGGCGCCATAGCGTCTGTATAGCTTATAACTTCCAATTCAGTTGCTTCAATCATCGGCATCGTGAGCTCTGCTCCCATCATGTTTTCGCCTTTGAATTGATCTCTTACTACGCCTGTTATTTTCACATAGTCTTCATCGGATACTGAGAGAGACGCATCAGGATAGAATACTACGGTATTTTGCTCATAATTTTCCGGTTTTGCGTATACTTGCAAGTAAATGCCATCGTCATCTTTTTCAGGCACATTCATCACTTTTCCTATATAGTTTACTCCGTAGTTTTTGTAATTCTTTGGATTGGAATACATCTTATCAAAATCTTCGGCTGCCAACATTTTTCCCTTTTCTTCCGCAGAGCTTTCTTCACCTGATTGTGCCGTATCACTCTTCTCTTCCTTCACTTCGTCATTTCCGCATCCAGCCAATAATAAGATCGCTAGAGCACTTCCTACATAGAATCTTTTCTTAAACATTTATATCTCCTCCATATTTCAAGTTATTTATTAATCAGCAATACTAAAAGAACCACTACCTTCTCATTAATCATGATTGAACATAGTTTTTCGCAAAAGATGCGCGCGATTGTCTAAAGCCTCTATCCTACGAATAAACGCAGTACAACAATTGTTTTTATTATTCTATTTAATTCACTACCTTTTGTTTAAACTGTGTATTTAGGAATTACAGGTGTTATCTTTAAATATTGCTGTGTGCATATTCTGCATGTAGACAACGTACAGACGTCATATTGCGAAAAAAGTTTCAAGATATATATTGCCATCGTACTACTCAAATCCTTATCTACTCTATATCTTCATTTTACATGAATCGGCTTATTATACTAGTCTATTACTACTAGTTAACAAATTAATGCTAATTTTCTTTAAATAAATCTGCAATTTGATAATAAACGTCATTATTATGCATTTGACAGTAAAAATGACCTAGCTTTGATTTAGCATGTGTGAAGTACACCGTTAATAGAGAGGAAGCCAAGATTTCAATGAAGGTTATAGCAATCTTATTCATAATCATAGGTGTTAGCGAATTGTTGTTATCTACTATGATATTTGGGGATACCGGAATAGTAGTTGCCTTGGGTTCGGTCAGTGCTCTTCTGTTTGGAATAGGTTTTACACTTGTAGATAAAAGTTTAAAATATTTTAAATAGTAGGTGTCTACTGCATGCCTAATGATAAAATTACATTAGAGAAGTGTGAAGTTCTAAACGCTTGGCGTTTTCTTAGTTTCGAGGCCTGGTACCACAAATCAAGCAACGGTATATTTAACGCTTTCAGGAGCATTACCGGCACCTCCCCCCCTTGTCACGGCTTCATTCGGCTTAAACGTGCCGTCTGGATAACTGTCGATATTAATATTCTTGTAAAGAAACATAATATCATTGCCACCACCCAGACCGTGTTTAGTGTCTTAGAATGATGAATCGTATGGATATGGCGGATATTAACTTTCCACAAACGCAAAAGAATTCAGTAAAAATGACTGTACTATCGTTAGCAAAGACATGTATATTTTTCTCGTGACTTAACGCCTCTTTTCATTTTTTTGTATAGATGAATATTCTGAAAAGACTTCAGTTTTTTTAAAGAAATGTGTAACGGCTTGAAATTTGTCCCTTCATAATAATTTCAAGATTATATTAATAAACGTGATTGGCTAAACATTCATGTTTGTTTCTTATACAAGCACTTTAACAATTTTAGATGTTTCCCGTTCACCAGCCGCTAATGCGTTATAGGACAACAAACTCACTTCAAATGTATAAAAAAATCTAGATGAAGGCTATTAACAGCTTTCATCTAGATCTTTGTTTTTTATAAAAGTATTGGGTCTAGGCACAACGCTGAAAAGTGTCGGGATCTAGTACCTGTAACTTTAGAATGTCGGTATCCCGCTGGCACTTCCATCATTCTCAATATTCGTAATAACCGCTGTCTGAGCGCACGTCGACTGTATGGCGACCGTCATTTGTCTGAACAGTGAATCGATATTTTTTGTACGTATACATTTCACCGCTCTTTCCATCTCGATCTCTTGCCTCTGACTGGGAGATGAACTGAATGGAGACAGGTTTTTGATAAGAATAATCATAACGCAAAATCTGCTCCGCTTCATCCTTCGTTAGCTCAAAATTCCGCTTACCAATCCGGGTATACTTCAAATCATGTATTTTCCATTTACCGCTTTCCTTTTTAAACATATAATCCACGAATAATCCGCCAGATACCGGTCCGTCCGAATCCAGCAAAATCGTGTGAATAGCCAGTGTGTCCTTGCTTGGCTGTGAATAATGCAGGCGGAACGACAACTCTGACATATAGTACGGGAAGAAAGAGTTATCGCATGCGAAACAAACATATGGATAATCGGGCTTCATTTGAACGTCTGTGAACCTTGCCGTTGCATAAGGTAGTAGCTGAGAACGAATTTCACTGAACTTTTTCTTCGCTAGCATTCCTCTGATCATGACACCTTCTACTTCAGCCGGTGTGCGGTGTAAAAGATTCAGCACTTGCTCTTTGCTCACTGTTCCTGTTTCCACAGGTGTGACGCCCACTTTTAACGCACGACTCAAAAACTCCGCGTAATGTGCACGGGTTACCGGGCGGTTCGGATAAAAATGATCTTGATCGCCTTTTGCTACGCCATTCGCCAGCAGTGCATTGCCATGCACAAAGCCCCAATGATCTTGATATAAGTCATGGAAGCCACCAGGCCGCTCATTAAAACGAAAACGGAATGCCAAATCTAAAATTTTCGCCATCTGAATCCTTGTTACCGGTGCATTCGGATTAAATTTCTGATTTAATCCCCCACTTACGATACCCGCCTGTGTCAAATTCATGATGGGCTGATAGTACGGGTGACTCAGTGGCACATCTTTATAGATCAGCTTTTTACTTGCTTTGGGTAGCTTCAGTGCCTGATCGAGCAATGCCGCTACATGCTTTCGGCTAATTGGCTCATTCGGCCGGAATTTGCCGTCCGGATAGCCGCTAATAAATCCTTTCTTCTCCATCTCTTGGATCGCTGTGTAGTTCGGATGCTTCTTCGGCACGTCTGTAAATTCTTTTGCGGATGCCTGTCCTGTGTTCATGAAGGTAATGGATAAGATGAACAGTAATGCAGTATACAGAACGGTTCGTAGTAATTTACTCATGTCTTCACTCCTTGTATGTTAGTAATAAATGCTCTTTCGGATAATTTGCTCGTGACTGTGATGCACTGATTTCACATCCATACAGTGTCAATTCGGTGCTGTAAAATCTTCAATTCATGATTTCGTTGAGGTCTAGAGTCTTCATCTTTATCCTTTTGTGCTATCTCTAGTAACCAAGTCTTCCATCTCAACAGTGTACTAGTAGAAATCGAGGTAGCAAATTGAAAATGCGTTACATCATTCAATCTCCTCCTTTATATAGTACTATAGTACAGGGTTACTAGAATCAATTCAATATCCAAATAGAATGTATATTTAGAAAACTAGTCGAACCCTAAAAAATTGTATCTATTATATAAGTCACCAGTAGACACCCCCGCGCACCCGCTCCCAACAAAAAGTCCCTTTCATTCCACAATCCCACTCAAAAACACCACTCAACTCGCATAAAAGAAGAAAAATAAGGACAAGATGAATAAAACAGCAAAGAATCATCAAAAATCATGCATAACTTTTCAACATACCAAACAGTAAAAGAGGTAGTGTATGGGCTTTTTTAAAAAGAAAACTAATACGAAAGAACAATCCACTTCCCCTAGCCAAACGAAGGAAACCAGTTCACCAAACGATTTAAAGACGAGTCTTCAAGACAATATACAATTCGTAAAAGATAGCTTGGGCGAAAGCTCGGATATTGTCATTCGAGAAATCCGAATTGGTCAAGGCGGATCGGTGAAAGCGGGTATTTTCTATACTGATGGATTGACCGATACACCTTCATTGCAAAATTTCATAATGGAATCATTGATGTTAGATATAAAAGGTACCGGATTAGAAAAGAAGTTGACACCAGGGCATAATATTTTAACCGCCTTAAAAGACTTTGCTATGACGGTTGGAGAGATTAAAGATCTAACCAATTTTGACGATCTTTTTACTTCTCTTTTATCAGGCGATACGATTTTATTGATCGAGGGATATTCTGAAGGTCTGGTGATCGGTAATAAGCACTGGGTTGAGCGTGGGATAGAAGAACCTGCGTCTCAGACAGTAATTAGAGGACCACGCGAAGGGTTTTCCGAAAATCTGCGTGTGAATACGGCATTAATTCGTCGGAAAATTAAAGATCCGAACCTTTGGATGGAGTCAAAGGTGATTGGTACACGCACGAAAACGAATGTTTCCCTCATGTATATTCACGGTGTTGCAAATGACAAAATTGTGAATGAAGTCCGTTTACGATTGGATCGCATAGATATTGATGGAATTCTTGAAAGTGGGAATATCGAGGGATTCATTGAAGATTCAACGTATTCCCCTTTTCCTACTGTTTTCAATACAGAACGACCCGATATTGTAGCCGCGGCACTTCTTGAAGGACGTATAGCCATTTTAGTAGATGGCACACCATTTGTGCTGATTGTTCCGGCACTATTCGTTCAATTTTTTCAATCTCCTGAAGATTACTACGTGCATACGGGTATTGGGAGTCTAATTCGACTCCTTCGCTATTTCTCATTCGTAATTGCGTTGCTTGCACCCGCATTATTTATTGCCATCACGACTTTTCATCAAGTCATGTTACCACCTGCATTGCTCATTAGCCTGACAGCCCAACGAGAAGGTGTGCCATTTCCAGCATTTGTTGAAGCCATCATTATGGAAGTCACTTTTGAAATATTAAGGGAAGCAGGCATACGAATGCCCCGCTCTATCGGTACAGCTATGTCGATTGTAGGCGCATTTGTAATTGGGACCGCAGCGGTTGAAGCCGGCATTATTTCTGCCGCGATGGTAATCGTCGTTTCCATAACCGCCATATCTAGTTTCGTCTCACCTACTTACAACATGGCGATTTCGGTACGCATACTACGTTTTGTATTTATGGGGTTGGCTGCATCGTTTGGTTTATACGGCCTTGCGATAGGTTTAGTCGCTATGATTCTCCACTTATGCAGTTTACGTTCATTTGGTATACCTTATATGGCACCATTCGCTCCATTTAATGTTTCCGAT
Source organism: Sporosarcina sp. P7 (assembly GCF_002743425.1). Taxonomy (NCBI): domain Bacteria; kingdom Bacillati; phylum Bacillota; class Bacilli; order Caryophanales; family Caryophanaceae; genus Sporosarcina; species Sporosarcina sp. P7. Next base: position 6,810 of record NZ_PDZF01000027.1, read on the forward strand.
CAAAAAGATACGTTGATTGTTGTACCTATATGGAAAATGTTTACTAGGCCTCGCCTAATCAATCAAACCAATGTGGTTAGGCAACAAGATCCAGCTTCTGCAAAACCGCTACCACCAAAAAACGAGGAAACGAGGGAGTAAATAATGAAAAAAGGCCTATTGGTACTCTTGATTCTCACCCTGTTTCTCTCGGGTTGTTGGGATCGAAGAGAGTTAAATGAGCTCGGCATCGCAATGGCATTGGGAATCGACAAGTCAGAAGGCAAATACTTAGTCAGCGCTCAAGTGGTCGTACCTTCAGAGGTATCTATGAAAACAAATAGTCAGGGGCGTTCAGCAGTCACACTCTTTCAAGCAAGTGGAGAATCGATATATGAGGCTTTTCGAAAAATGACAAAGAATTCTCCTCGAAAAATTTATCCCGGACACCTTCTTATACTGGTCATCAGTGAGGATCTAGCCAAAGAAGGAATAGCAGAATCATTAGATTTACTTTCAAGGGATTGGGAGCTTCGACCGGACTTCTATGTAGTAGTTGCGAAGAATACTACTGCTTCTGAAGTATTGAATGTGAATACACCAATAGAAAGTATTCCAGCCACTAAAATGTATAAGTCTCTTCAAGTATCAGAAAGAAACTGGGCGGGAACAAAAGGTATTATATTAGATGAGCTAATAAAAGATCTTGTAACTGACGGGAAGGAAGCTGTTTTAACGGGAATTGAAGTAATAGGAGACAAAGAAATAGGTTCAAGCAAACAGAATGTGGAAACGATCACTTCGACCGCCGAAATAAAATATGATCATATAGCTGTCTTTAAAGGAGATCGGCTTGTCGGCTGGTTAAATGAAGAGGAAAGCAGAGGATACGCTGACATCACCAACTCCGTAAAATCAACCGTAACAGCTATTTCTTGTCCCAAGAAGGGGAAAATCACTTTAAATATTCTCGACTACAATTCCAAATTCACAGGTGCTATCAACAAAGGAGAACCTGAGGTGAATATTAAAATTCAAGCAGAAGGCGATTTAGGAGAAGTTCAATGTCCAATTGACCTTACGAAACCCGAGACCATTGACGAGTTAGAGAAAGTTTATGAGAAAGAATTGGATGCAATTATTCATCGGACAGTAGAAACAGTACAAAGTCAATATCATTCAGATATTTTCGGCTTTGGTGAAGCCATTTCTCGATCCAATCCGAAAGAGTGGGAAAAGATGAAAGATCATTGGGATGAAAAGTTTTCTGAAGTAACCGTCAATACACAGATTGATCTAAAAATTCTTCAGACCGGTACAGTAAATAATTCCTTCTTAGAAAAGATAAAGGACTAACTCATCATGCTAAAAAGTATAGGAATACTTTTGATAGCAGCTGCCATTGCATGGTTTGAAGTACCTTCTCTCTTGGATAAAAAACACAAAAAAGAATTGCTTGTGTTTTCCATTCTTCTTACGATAGGAGTAGTGCTAGGCATGGTACTTGGATTCGGAAAAACTCTTCCATCCCCAATGGACTTACTCACTTTTTTGTTTACACTGCTTACTGACCTAATCGCTCCTTTTCTATAGTAAATAATCACGCGGAGAGAAAGGTAGGACATAAAATGATAGAAAATGTTAAAATTAATCCGTACCAATTTCTAGTGTTGGTTATTTTCTTTACAATAGGTACAGGCATTTTAATTGTCCCATCCGTTTTAGCTGCCGAAGTGAAGCAAGACGCATGGATTGCCGCAATAATTGGTACGGGAATCGGCTTATTGGTCATATGGCTATTCACGACTATAGCCCTTTGGTTCCCTCACTTGACCTATATTCAAATCAATGAAAAGATTTTTGGTAAATGGATAGGGAAAGCGGTTTCCGTATTATTTGTATCCATGGCAGCACTTTACACGTCTAGCCTTTTGTATTATTCCGCGACATTTATCACAACCAATATGTTGCTCACTACTCCCATGGTAGCCCTTAATATTCTCATGATGGGAATCATCGTGATGGCAGTCCGGCTCGGATTGGAAACGATCGCTCGTTCTGCAGAAATTTTCATTGTCCTTTTCTTTGTCCTTTTCTTCATTTTAGTGGTGTGTATTTCACCTCAAATCAAATTTGAAAATTTACAGCCCGTATTTACGGAAGGGTCCATAACGCTCGTTCAATCCAGTATATATTTTGTCACTTCTTCTTCTTTCAATGCGATTGTGTTATTAATGATTTTCCCCGCCCTTATGAACAAAATGAAACAAGCTAGAAAGTCTTTTTTCATTGGAAATTTAATAGGCGGAATCATGATCATCATCCTTTCATTTTTGAGCATTTCCGTATTAGGGGCTGAGGATACCGCGAGAGAGGTTTACCCAGGCTATGAATTGGCCAAACGAATCAATATTGGAGATTTTGTACAGCGTATTGAAGGATTAATGGGTTTCCTTTGGTTCATCGCCCTCTATTTTAAGACGGTACTTTATTTTTACGCTACCGTTTTAGGGATCGCACAAATTTTACATTTGAAAGACTACCGCCCCTTGACCTTGCCGTTAGGAATGATTGCTGTAATCGTCTCCCTTGTGATCTATCCGAACGTCGTCTACCAAAAAGAAATACAACAATCGACTGAAGTATACTTTTCCCTCTTCATTGGACTGTTCTTGCCTCTTTTACTAGTTATCGTCTATGCTTTTCGAAAGAATACGTTAAAAAAGAGTCCTGAACCTGAAAGCCCTTAAATTGAATTTACTTAGTCCTTGGCAATACATTATGTACTGATCCAGCTCATCTTCTCCTTTGCAGATAGCTGGATCAACATTTCTTGGGAAATACAGAACATACACCACTTGCCATGGGCGCATTAAACCACTCCCGAACCGTTTACTACCATCGCTTTTCATTCATCCACGCCATATCCACGATGTTCATATCTACCTTTTTCTCGCTTCTGACACACGATGCACCAACCGCTTCCCTGCTTCTACATGCCCGACATACACCGGAAACTGCACCATGCGCTTTCGATACTCATACAAACTTTCTTCTCTTCCCGATTCCACAAATGTTAATAAATTCGGCATCAACCGATCAGCGTGCATAACTTTCACACCGGTCTCACGAAACGTTTCGCTATGTAATCGATACGCGTCTGCCTCTTTCTTGCCAAGGTAAAATGCATACCAATTTGGTTGTGCACTTTTCACCACAAAGAGCTTGATTTCACCAATGCGTAACGTATTCTGTTTCATCGACTGCTGGATGGCTTCCTGGTCGAACTCGATCTCTTTTAGTTTCGCGCAATCTTCGTCCATTCGGATTTTATGATTCGTGATCGCCCAGAAAATGCTGTGGGCGGTTAATGACATGTCGGTATCTACTGCGTAATCAAATAATTCTTCAACTGTAATCATACGTACACTCTCCTTTTTTGATGCAAAATATGTAGAACGGTTTAGGACATTGAAGCGAGTCGGCCGTTGTCTTTGTTGTAGTAGACAGTGAAGCCACCGACTGGACCGTTACGGTGCTTGGCGACCGTAATTTCGAGATGATTTTGGAGTTCCGATTCTTGATTGTAGTAATCGTCTCTGTACAGGAAGCACACGACATCGGCGTCTTGTTCAATATTGCCGGAGTCTCGTAGGTCGCTCATCATCGGTTGTTTGTCTTGTCGTTGTTCGACCGCTCTCGAAAGCTGAGACAGGACGACAACGGGGCAGTTAAATTCTTTTGCCATCGCTTTTAAATCTGCGCTAATTTGGCCAATTGCCTGGTTTTGGTTAGTCGTTCTTTCTTCCGGTCGGATGATTTGCAAGTAATCAATGAAAATAATCGGTCGCTTGTCCGGTTGTGCTTTAATGACTCTGCGAGCAGTTGCTTTTATTTGACTCACTTTTATTCCGCTTCTGTCGTCGATACGGATTTTAGCGCTTTGCAAATGATCGAGTGCTTTCATCCAGGTATTCTTTTGTGTGTCATCAAAATGTTTATATGGATCACGCATCTTTAATCGACTGTATCCACCCGCTGTAGAGATCAGACGGTCGGTCATCGTGTTACGGCTCATTTCGAGAGAAAAGACGATCGGTACATGATCGTTTAATCCGGCAGTTAGCGCTAGATGATTGAGTGTATCCGTCTTTCCCATGGAAGGTCTAGCGGCGATGACAATGAATTCACTGTCTTGGAATCCGTTCAACAAATAATCCATCGGCCGTAAGCCTGTGCTAATTCCTGTCACGTCCGGTCCTTGGATGAATGGGCGTTCGTACTGACTCACGAGATAATCGTCAAGTAACAATAATTCCTCTGATCTATGATCGGTATCTACCTCTTCTAACGCTTTGACAATATCACCGTTCTCCCATTGTTCGTTCTGTGCCGACTGTAGGATTCTCGCTGTCTCAAGTTTCTTCCACTTGGAAATGAGGATGTCTACATACTCGTCAAAGCGTTCGGGATTGGCAAAGCGACGTAGTTCCGATACGTAATTGGCCCCACCAAGTTCTGCCGGCTCACGTGTCGTCAGCAATGTGATGAAGTCAATTGGGCGTCCGTTGTTAGCTAATTCTTTCATAGTAAGATAAATATTTTTGTGCAGCTGTGTCTCAAAGAATGCGGTTTGAATCCCGCTGTCCAGAACCAAATAATTTTCCTCCATCATTGTACCGAGAAGACTTTTTTCCATTAGTTCACTATTCATACGTGTTCATCTCCTTTAGTGAAATCCAGCACTGGCAGAGCGAGCATACGCTTTTTCGGCTTCTGTACAGCAGCTAGTTCATTGACATAGTTTTCGAAGTTGGTTGCGCTAAATAACGTCGATGGCCGCAAGAAGCGGCTGAATTCAGTATGGTTGATCCACTCGGATACTTTGAGATCGATGACTTTCATGAAGTCCTCTTGTGTATAACCTTCTTTCACTCTGCCAGTGATGAGCTTCTTGGTTGCTGTAGACTGGGCTTTGAATTGCTTTCCGGTTTTCTCATTCAGATAATTAATGACAACACGTGCGACGTCGAGATTCATCTCGACATGGTCTTTATTCTTTATTTTTAAAGATTCTTTAAGTTCTTTAGTTATTGGCTTGCCCAATTCCGCCACGTGGACTTGCTCAACTTCGACAGGTGCACGTGGCGGTTCTGAGCAAGTGACTTGCCCATGT
>NZ_PDZF01000028.1:0-11048 GCF_002743425.1 Sporosarcina sp. P7
AAAGGAAACTATCTGGAACGCCTATTGCGTACAGAAACAATCAGGTTGCATGATAGATAAGAGATTACATACGGATTGTAGAGTACTTCTTCATGTGCGTTTTATCGAGTGTCTACTTGACAGGGGGTAAGTCATGTCTTTGAGCGGATACGCACGCGGATAGAGCGCATGACGCACGACTTTGAGCGGATACACACGCAGATTGAGCGCATGCGCAACTATGAGCGGATACGCACGCAGATTGAGCGCATTACGCGCGACTATGAGCGGGTACACACGCAGGTTGAGCGCATGCGCAACTATGAGCGGACACGCACACGGATTGAGCGCATAACGCACGACTTTGAGCGGGTACACACGTAGATTGAGCGCATAACGCAAGACTTTGAGCGGATACACTCGCGCATTGAGTGCAAAACGCGCAACTATGAGCGGGTACCGCACGCAGGTTGAGCGCATAACGCGCGGCTTTGAGCGGATACACACGCGCATTGAGCGCATAACGCACGACTTTGAGCGGGTACACACGTAGATTGAGCGCATAACGCAAGACTTTGAGCGGATACACTCGCGCATTGAGCGCATAACGGGCGAATATGAGCGGATACACACGCACATAGAGCAACTTACACAATAAATTAATAAAAATACCCGTCTGGCATGATTGCACCTGACGGGTATCTGGCTTTTATTACTCTTGTCCTTCTGACTTGATGCCGTATTTTTTGTTGAAACGGTCAACTCGTCCATCTGCAGTAGCAAACTTCTGACGGCCAGTATAGAATGGGTGACATTCTGAGCAAACTTCCACTCGAATATCTTCTTTTACAGAACCTGTTTCAAACGTATTGCCACATGAGCAAGTTACTGTTGAAAGTTTGTAATTGGGATGAATTCCTGCTTTCATCGATATCTCTCCTTTCGCCCTGAACCATCTGGAACAGAGTGTGAAATTATGGATGTTTTATTAACCAGTTGTCAATAAAACGATCGATGCCGTACACGACCCGTGTTTGTCAGCCGTATATGCGGTGTACAGAAATACTGTACTTGATTAGTATAGCAAAATCCGATACGTTGTGCAACTGTTTGATTTGGATATTTAATGGGATTGACGGACTTGGTTATGAGTTGGATTTCCGCTACAGCCGGGGGACGCTTTCCGGAGGGCCACTCGTTGAGCCAACCAGGTCGCGAGGCTCCCTTTTGGTTGTCTCAACGCTTGGGCTGATCCTTCTCGAGTCGTCTCCCAGCTTTCGCTGCAATCTTTACTTAGTAAGTACGCATATCACTCATTTACATTTAATTAAGAACAAAACAAGAAAATCCAAATCCTAAATCTTAGTAAATCAGATAAGTCCTTTGCCTTTTTTCGCTTTCATTTCTTCGTTAAGCTTATTGAAAAATTCTTCATTGGTTTCAGACTGGCTCAATTTTTTCATGAAGCGTTCGGTAAAGTCGTGGGAATCTGAAAATGTCTTTCTGATGGCCCACAGTTTTTCCAAGTTGTCTTTCGGAATGAGTAGTTCTTCTTTTCGTGTGCCCGAGCGACGGATGTCGAGTGCCGGGAAAATTCTGCGTTCGGCCAGGTTGCGGTCTAGGTGTAGCTCCATGTTGCCAGTTCCTTTAAATTCCTCGTAGATGACTTCGTCCATGCGCGAGCCGGTTTCGACTAGGGCTGTGGCAAGGATGGTTAAGCTTCCACCTTCTTCGATGTTACGTGCAGCACCAAAGAATCTTTTTGGTCGATGGAAGGCCGCTGGGTCGATTCCTCCGGACAGTGTTCGGCCGCTCGGTGGGATGACTAGGTTGAATGCACGTGCCAGCCGTGTGATAGAGTCCATTAAGATAATGACGTCACGTTTACTTTCGACAAGACGCATTGCGCGTTCGAGAACGAGTTCCGCTACTTTAACATGGTTTTGTGGCACTTCATCGAATGTGGAACTGACTACGTCTGCTTTAACTGACCGTTCGATGTCCGTTACTTCTTCTGGTCGTTCGTCGATCAGTAGTACAATGAGTTCCGCATCGGGATGGTTTGTTGTGATTGAGTTGGCGATTTCTTTCAACAACATCGTTTTTCCGGCTTTTGGGGGGGCGACGATTAAGCCACGCTGACCAAATCCGACTGGAGAGACAAGGTCCATGATACGTGTGGAAACATTGTTCTTTGATGTTTCCAAATTAATTTGACGGTCTGGATACAAAGGTGTTAATGCCGGGAAATGAACGCGTTCGCGTGCGACTTCTGGATTTTGCCCGTTGACTGCTTCCACTTGTAGTAAACCATAGAAACGTTCGTTTTCTTTTGGTGGACGGACTTTACCTGTTACTTTGTCACCGTTACGTAGATCAAAACGACGGATTTGAGATGCGGAGATGTAGATATCTTCCGAACTGGATGAGTAATTAATAGGACGTAGGAATCCGTATCCTTCCGTTTGAATAATTTCGAGGACGCCTTCCATGAAGAAGAAACCTTCTTGTTCAGCGCGAGATTTTAATATAGCGAAGACCAATTCTTTCTTTGTCAGTTTGCTATAGTTGGTAATCTTAAACTGCTTTGCCAGAGAGTAAAGCTCTTTGAGCGTCATATTCTCGAGGTCCGCGAGGGTAATCATTGTCATCTATGCGTACACCACTCTTCATTTATTGTATAGAATATTTGGCACAGTAAATAGAAAGGAGAGTACGAAATGTACTTCCTTTCCTTCAGTAGCCGGACATTATGGATCTAGATAGTTTTAGGAAATAGGAACCCGGTTGTGACACCGGGTATTGAGGGAGTTAGTTTTGCATTACGAGAAGAGGTTTTTTCTTCATGCTGTGGCGACCTTCTACGAAACGAATAGTTCCTGATTTCGAGCGCATAACGATCGACTGAGTTCGGCAGTATGCACCTTTAAACTGCACGCCATCCATCAATTCGCCATCTGTTACGCCAGTTGCTGCGAAAATGCAGTCGTCGCCTTTTACCAAATCGTCCATCATCAGAACTTTGTCCACGTCGATGCCCATTTTCATGCAACGTTCTCTCTCTTCATCATTAGAAGGAACGAGACGTCCTTGGATTTCTCCGCCTAGACATTTCAATCCAACCGCTGCGATTACCCCTTCAGGAGCACCGCCTCTACCGAATAAAATATCCACGCCTGTATCATCGAAAGCTGTGTTAATAGCGGCTGCAACGTCGCCATCTTCGATCAATTTAATACGCGCACCCGCTTCACGAATCTCTTCAATGATTGCTGCGTGACGTTCACGATTCAAAACAGATGCCACTAGGTCAGATACTGATTTATTTTTCGCTTTTGCTACAGCCTTCAAGTTATCTGTAACGCTTGCATCGATATCAATTTTACCTACCGCTTCAGGTCCTACTGCAATTTTGTCCATGTACATATCCGGTGCATTTAGTAAGTTGCCTTTATCTGCAACTGCCAGAACAGCTAGCGCGTTCCATCCACCTGCTGCTACAATATTTGTACCTTCAACTGGATCAACAGCGATATCTACAGCAGGTCCGTGGCCTGTTCCAAGCTCTTCACCGATATATAGCATAGGTGCTTCGTCCATTTCACCTTCACCGATAACGACTACACCTTCCATAGGAATTGTATCGAATACTGTACGCATTGCTTCTGTCGCTGCGTCATCTGCTTCGTTCTTCAAACCGCGTCCCATCCAGCGAGCTGCCGCAACGGCTGCTGCCTCTGTTACACGTACTAGTTCCATTGATAAACTACGTTCCATAATGTTTTGTTCCTCCTGTTTGCGGTAAGGCGCGTATTGCGTATTACCTTTCATTTGCCTACGTCCGCATCCATCGGCTACTTTCTTAGTAATGGATGTGTCGTTTGAGTCCATTATACACGTTTTGGCAATTAGCGTCACTCAGAAATTGAAGATGGAGTGAGCACGTTCACTTTATTGATATCGGCGCCGAGATGTTGCAGCTTCTCAATAATATCGCCATAGCCACGTTCAATATGTTCAATTGCATGAATCTCTGTTTCTCCGCTTGCTAATAATCCCGCGATCAATAGCGCAGCTCCCGCTCGTAAATCTGTAGCTTCAACCGTTGCAGCTTGCAATTCCGTTGGTCCTGTTATGATGGCTGATCGACCCTCTACTCTACCGTCCGCATTCATTCGACGAAGCTCATCGATTTGCTTAAAGCGCGCTGGATAGATTGTGTCTGTCAGGATGGATGAACCTTCTGCCTGTGTCGACAAAACACCAAATGGTTGCTGCAAGTCTGTTGGGAATCCTGGATACACGAGAGTTTTCACATCGACAGCGTGAAGTTTTTCGGTTTTCGGAATGTAGATCTGTTCTTCACCGACTTCTACTTTCACACCCATTTCACGAAGTTTTGCTGTTACAGCTTCAACGTGCAACGGAATGACGTTATCGATTGTGACACCATCACCAATTGCAGCCGCCATGATCATATGTGTGCCTGTTTCAATGCGGTCTGGAATGATTGTGTGTTTCGTACCATGCAATGTTTCTACGCCTTCGATACGAATAACGTTCGTTCCTGCACCTTTAATATTTGCGCCCATATTGGAAAGCAAAGTCGCGACATCAATAATTTCAGGTTCTTTCGCTGCGTTTTCAATAATCGTTTTGCCTTTTGCTTTAACTGCGGCCAGCATGATATTAATCGTAGCCCCCACGCTGACGACGTCTAAATAAATTTTCGCGCCATGAAGTTCATCTGCACGCAAATAAATAGCGCCATGTTCATTTTCGACTTTTGCGCCAAGTGCTTCAAAGCCCTTTATATGTTGATCTATCGGGCGTGGACCCAAGTGACAACCTCCAGGTAACCCGATGACTGCGTGCTTAAACTTGCCAAGCATCGCTCCCATCATATAGTAGGATGCACGAAGTTTTTTTACGTTACCGTTAGGCAATGGCATAGAAATGATTTCAGTTGGATCGATGATCATCGTGCCATCTTTCATTTCCACTTTGCCGCCGATTTCTTCGACGAGCGCCTGCAATGTATAGACATCTGAAATTTCGGGAAGACCTGCAATTGTAACAGGTGAGTCAGCTAGAATAGCAGCGGGAATAAGTGCCACTGCGCTGTTCTTCGCTCCGCTCACTCTGATCGTTCCTTGCAGTCGTTTTCCCCCTTTGATTTTATAAACGTCCATTTCAAGCTCCTTTTGTTCTATCACTTATTCGCTCTGGTTTCCCAGTCCTTCAAAAACTGGTCGATTCCTTTAGTTGTCAATGGGTGTGCAAACAGACTTTGCAGTACGTTGAATGGAGTCGTTGCAATATGCGCTCCTGCAAGTGCGGCAGCTGTAATATGCTGTGGATGTCTGATAGAAGCTGCGATGATTTGTGTATCTACGTCGTGAATTGTAAAGATATCCGAGATAGTTTCAATTAATTCGACACCATTTTGGCCAATGTCATCTAAACGTCCGATAAATGGTGAAACGTATGTCGCGCCTGCGCGAGCTGCAAGCAAGGCTTGATTGGCACTGAAAATGAGCGTGATGTTCGTTTTGATACCTTCTGCCGCAAATACAGAACAAGCTTTCAACCCTTCAGGTGTCATCGGTAATTTTACCGTGATGTTTTCCGCAAGTGCTGCAAGTTTACGCCCTTCTTCAATCATACCTTCTGCATCCAGAGCGATTACTTCCGCACTGACAGAACCGGGTACGAGTGCCGTAATTTCTTTCAAGCGCTCATGGAATGAAATATTTTCTTTCGCAACAAGCGATGGGTTGGTTGTGACACCAGAGATGATCCCCCAGCTATGCGCTTCTTTAATTTCCTCAAAATTGGCTGTATCAATAAAAAATTTCACGTGTGTTGTCCTCCTAGTTGTGGTTTATTCATTTAGCTAAAAAGCAAAAGAAGGAGACATAGTGCGCTCCTCCTTTGTTCTATCGAAACTCTGTAATTACGCTTGCTTTGAACTGCCGAACTCGCGCATTTTGCCGATTACTGTTGCTTTAATCGCTTCGCGCATTGGTCCAAGGTACTTACGTGGATCATAGACTTCGGAATCTTCGTTTAAGATGTCGCGTACAGCTTTTGTGCCTTGAATTTGATTTTCTGTGTTGACGTTGATTTTGGATGTGCCAAGTGAAATAGCACGTTGAATATCCTTCGTTGGAATTCCAGTACCGCCGTGCAACACGAGTGGAATATCTCCTTGTTTAGAGATTTCTTCCATTTCTTCAAATCCAAGATTCGGTTCGCCTTTATACGGTCCATGTACAGAACCAAGTGCAGGTGCTAGACAGTCGATACCCGTCTGAGCTACAAGCTCTCTACATTCAGCTGGATCTGCATAAATAACGCCGTCTGCAATCACGTCATCTTCCTGACCGCCTACTACGCCAAGTTCAGCTTCTACCGATACATTATGTTGCTTTGCGAAATCTACCACTTTCTTCGTGATTTCAATGTTTTCTTCAAGTGGCTTAGAAGATGCATCAATCATAACAGACGTAAATCCTGCTTCGATCGCTTCTTTACACTTCTCAAAGCTAGAACCGTGATCCAAATGAATTGCTACCGGCACAGTTGTACCGTAGTCTTCCATTAATCCTTTGACCATCATAACGACTGTTTTGAATCCGCCCATATAACGAGCAGCGCCTTCTGAAACACCTAAAATAACAGGCGATTTCTCTTCTTCAGCAGCTTGTAAGATCGCTTGCGTATATTCCAGGTTATTCAGGTTAAATTGACCGATTGCATAGCCTTTCTCTTTACCTTGAATCATCATTTCCTTCATCGAGACCAGTGGCATGTAAAATTCCTCCTTGAGTTTTCCACGAATTTTTATGAGTTTTCATTATATTAATTTCTATCCACTAGCATATCAAATTCATGCGCTGATTACTACTATCAGACGTCTAGTACCCCCAACCTTTTTAAGATACTATCACGCACTTCGAATATATCAAACGGCTTGGTAAAGTGCTGATCAATACCAAGTTTATCGGCGTCTTCAAGTAATTCTATTTCACTGTACGCCGTCATCATCATGACAATTGCGTCAGGCGAGAGGGTTCGGATTTCCCGTAATACTTCGACGCCATTCATACCTGGCATCTTCATATCAAGTAAAATACAGTCTGGATTATGTTTCTGAACTATTTCTAACGCTTCTTTTCCATTTGATGCAAGCGCTGTCATTATTCCTGTTGGTTTGAAGATTTCCTCCAGTAATAATCGAATCCCTGGTTGGTCATCTACAATTAATAAATGCTTCATCCATACAACTCCTATCCCCTAATTTTACACGTTTGATTATACGTCGACAGTTTTGTGCGACTCTTATGATCCGTATGTAAAAGTATTGCATTTATAGAAAAATATCCATACGCCTATATTTCTATTTTATTCGCCTATGTCATATTATTCAAGAAAATTCAAATAACTCCTCTATTTTTCGTATACTATTTTTGCACTTCTCTCTTTTGTCACCTATACTGAGCTTTTGGAGGGATTTATATGAAAATATTGACGACACAAATTAGAGGTCTTCTGGAGAGAATTGCAGAAGGACAAGAAGAGTCGATGGAAGAAACTGCACGTTTATTGGCGCAAGCGTTAGTAGGCGAAGGACGAATCATCTTGGCAGCTTTTGATGAATTAGAAGCTGTTACTGCGACTGCACTAGACGGTGTCGAACCGTTAGATGGGGCTATTCGTTACACAAAAGAGCTGGAGCTGACGACAGCGGATCGCGTATGGTTGCTTGTGCGAAAGGCAGATCACCCCGTCGCGCTTGAGTTGGCACAGAAGCTAGCAGATCAATTCGTTCCGTTCGCTGTGTTGGCTGCAGATAAAGAAGATGACGACAATGAACTCGCTTCTCTTGCCTACACGTATATTTCGACAGGTTTGAAAAAAGGATTGATTCCTGGTCCTACGGGCGAAAGAATCGTACAACCCCACGCGCTCGCTGCGTTGTTTGTATATGAAGCAGTAAAGCTGTCGATCGATGATATGTTGGCGGATGAAGTAGAGGAGCTATAACTCTGGATAGGCTGGAAGTAGTGTCGGGTAGGGATTTGCGCTCTAGGCGGACGCGTTCTGGAGGGTGGGCGGTGAACCACACCCCTCCGCTTCGCTCCCGTTGGGTGTTTCACCTGTCCCACTGATCCTCCCAGAGTCGCCGCCTGCTAGTGCAAAGATGTGCTCCTAACGCTGCGCTTTTACTCGCAAAAGCCGTCCTTCGTTACGGCTCTCGCTCCAATCCCTTGCAATGTGAGTGGGTGATACTTATCAAGGTCCATTGAAGTTCCGATTGTAATTACTTTTTCTGTTGGACTTTTATTTGAACTTGAACTGAACTAAGTTTAGGGCTAAAGAATATTTGCATACTACTTCCAGTAAGTCGTCTACATCCATCCACTACAAAAGTAGGATTGTAGCGGAAGATGGGGGCGACTCTGGGAGGATCAGCGCGAGTTCAAGACCCCGCAGGGAGCGTAGCGAACGAGGAGGCTTGGGCCGCGCCCTCCAGAACGCGTCCCCCATCTGGAGCGGAAATCCCATGCACTCACTCCACTTTCTTATCTCCAGTCATATATTAAGTCAAAAATGCCCACAGAAGAAAAGTCTTCTGTGGGCATTGTTTTTTAGTTTTTATGCTCAAGCGCCGCGCGGATAAAGTCGCGGATCAGTGGAGATGGACGATTTGGGCGGGAAGCGAATTCCGGGTGGAACTGGCAAGCAACGAAGTATGGATGATCTTGCATCTCCATAATTTCGATCAAGCGACCGTCCGGGCTAATTCCAGAAACGATGAACCCTACCTCTTCCAACTGCGCACGATATGCCAAGTTCATTTCATAACGGTGGCGATGACGCTCGTACACTAACTCCTCGCCATATGCAGCGAAAGCCTTCGTGTTTTCAGCTACCTTACATGGATAAGCACCTAGACGCAATGTACTATCTGCTTCGCGTGCTGTACGGCAATCCGGATGGAAAGTCGTAATCTGATGCTCAGTCTCTGTGTCAAACTCTAGTGAATGAGCCGTTTTCAGACCGATGACGTTACGTGCAATTTCAGTAGCTGCTAACTGCAAACCTAAACTGATACCAAAGAATGGAATCTTCTGTTCACGTGCATACGTGATCGCTTCAATTTTACCGTCAATTGCACGATCTCCGAAGCCACCCGGTACCAGAATACCGTCCACGTCACAAAGAAGTTCTGCTACATTTTCAGAAGTCACATCTGCCGAGTTGATCCACTTAATATCGATATCTGCATCGAACGCGTATCCAGCGTGACGCATAGCTTCAACCGCTGAAATGTATGCATCTTGTAATTCTACATACTTCCCAACTAAACCGATTGTTACTTTTTCTTTTAGTGACTTAACCAACTTCACTAGGTCATTCACTTCAGAAAGTTCAGGCTGGGGTGTTTCAAGACCTAAGTAATCGACGACTAGCTGATCCATGTTTTGTTCATGCAAACGAAGAGGTACTTCATATAGAGTTTCTGCATCAAGTGCTTCAATCACTTCTTCTGGCTTGATGTTACAGAATAAGGCAATCTTGTCCTTCATTTCTTGTGGTACAGGATACTCGCTTCGCACAACGATCATGTTCGGCTGAATTCCTAGACTACGCAATTCCTTTACACTGTGCTGTGTCGGCTTCGTTTTCATTTCACCAGCTGCATGCAAATATGGAATGAGTGTGTTGTGGATGTACATTACGTCATCTTTCGCCAGATCCGTTTTCAACTGACGAATGGCTTCGAGATATGGCAATGATTCGATATCTCCTACACTTCCACCAATTTCTGTAATTACGACATCCGCGTTCAATGTTTGACCTGCACGTTTGATCAATTCTTTAATTTCGTTAGTAATATGCGGGATTACCTGAACTGTTGCCCCATTGTATTCACCAGCGCGTTCTTTGCGTAACACAAGATCATACACTTTTCCCATTGTTACGTTGGAGTAACGGTTACATTCTATGTCAATAAAACGCTCGTAGTGACCGATGTCCAGATCCGTTTCCGCTCCGTCTTCCGTTACGAAAACTTCCCCGTGCTGATACGGACTCATCATGCGTGGGTCGATATTAATATATGGATCAAATTTTTGGTTCGTAACTTTCAAACCGCGGTTCTTAAGTAAACGTCCGAGTGATGCCGCGTTGATACCTTTACCTAAAGAAGAGACGACGCCGCCTGTAATGAAAATATATTTTGTCATGTGTAGTGCCTCCATTTATTCTTTTTCCAAATTATTAGGGTCGATATAAAATCAAAAAAGCGCCCCGTTTGTAGCGTAACTACAATAAGGAGCGCGTATACACGAATTAATGTGTCCTTTTCAGGAGCCCATCCAAATCTTATATTTTTGGGCACTAAAAGTCAAGCCAATTATTACTCTTCCTCGTACTCTTCTTCATCCTCTTCCTCTTCATCGTCTTCATCGATATCGAGTTCTACTTCAGGAATAACTTCCAGGTCATCATCAGGATCGATTAAATCTTCATCGATTTCGACTACTTCCTCTTCTTCTTCCTCTTCTTCGTCGTCAGCGTCATCTTCTTCGCCAAGTTCAACGTATTCTTCATCGAAAATTTCTTCTTCGTCATCATCTTCGTCTTCGATGTCATCTTCGTCATAATCTTTTTTCTTCTTTTTCTTCTTGCGCACTTTCACGACAGGTGCAGTTTCTTCTTCGATCTGATCAACTGGATACCATTCGCGTAAGCCCCAACGGTTGTCCTGGATCGCTAGAAATCTGCCATCGATGTTCAGGTCTGTATAGAATTGAAGGAGTTTCGCTTTTAATTCGTTCTCGGTAATACCTGTAAGTTTACGGAACTCTTCCATCAATTCCGCCAACGTAAGAGATTCACGTCGTTCGGTCAGCACCTGATGATAGTCGCCCCCCTTAAAATGGACACAGAAGATGTTATAGTTGTAGGAACATACTGTCACGGGAGGGGTTCATTTTGGAATTCATAAAAAAGGGCAGAAAGAGAATATTATCTTTTGAACAGAAATGCACAATCGT
>NZ_PDZF01000029.1:0-10998 GCF_002743425.1 Sporosarcina sp. P7
ACCCGTTTGATAGAGCGCCCGCGCATTGTGTATGATCGGATACCACGTTTGATAGAGCGCTCACACGTTGTGTATGATCGGATACCATGTTTGATAGAGCGTTCACGCATTGTGTATGATCGGATACCCCGTTTGATAGAGCGCCCGCGCATTGTGTATGATCGGATACCATGTTTGATAGAGCGTTCACGCATTGAGTATGATCGGATCCGGTGTTGGATAGGGCGTTCACGCATTGAGTATGATCGGATACCCCGTTTGATAGAGCGCCCGCGCATTGTGTATGATCGGATACCACGTTTGATAGAGCGCTCACACGTTGTGTATGATCGGATACCATGTTTGATAGAGCGTTCACGCATTGTGTATGATCGGATACCATGTTTGATAGAGCGCCCGCGCGTTGAGTATGAGCGCGTACCACGTTTAATAGAGCGCCCACACACAGAGTATGATCAGATACCACGTTTAACAGAGCATTCACACGAAAAAAAGAAGATCCCACATACCAGGGATCTTCTCTAAAATCATTTACATTTTAAATTGTGCGATGACTTCTGTTAGCTGCTCGCTGAGTTCAGTCAATGTTTCGGCAGCTTCTGTCACCGACTGGATGGCGCGAAGTTGTTCTTCTGAGGACGCGCTGACTTCTTCGCAGGCCGCTGCGGTTTCTTGTGATGTGGCGGACATGGTTTCCACGGTTAAAGACACGTCGTCTTTGTGCGTAGCGATCAAGCGAATTTCATCGGATACTATATGGATGGATTCTTGCATCGTGTCCATGAGTGAAGACAGTTCTTCAAACGTATTTTCCGTATCTCCGACGACTACGCCTTGGTCGCGGAATGTGTGGATGGTTTGTTGCATTTGTTCAGATACGATATGTGATTCTTTTTGTAATTCTTCTATTGTTACTTTGACATCGTCTGTGGCACGTGCGGATTGTTCAGCCAGTGTGCGGACTTCTTCTGCTACGACTGCGAATCCTTTTCCGTGCTCGCCGGCCCTAGCTGCTTCAATGCTTGCGTTTAGTGCCAAGAGGTTGGTTTGTTTTGAAATGTTCATAATCGTTTCCATGACACTACCGATTGCTTGTACTTTACTTGCGAGTGAATTCATGTCGTAGGACATCTCTTCTAGCGTTTTACTCGTAGTCGTAAAGGAAGTCTTCAGTGCATGCATTTGTTGTTGGCCATTGGTGTTTTGAATCCCAGTTTGTGTTGCGATATCCAGCATCACTTGCGATTTTTCTTGAATTTCATTGATTTCCTGGCTGAGAAGGTCGATGCGTTCTGTCACAATTTCTGCGTCTTCTGCAGATTTAGCGGCACCTTGTGCAATTTCCCCAACAGCCATGGCGACTTCATTGCTTGCGGCACTTGTTTCTTCTGATACGGCACTTAAGCTTTCGGAATTCGAACGGACATGGTCTGCTGATGTATGGACGACTGTGATGATAGTGTTCATATTTTGCACCATATGATTGAAGTCACGACTCAGTTCACCAATTTCATCTGTACTTTGGTTATCTGAACGTACTGTCAGATCCCCGCCAGACACTTTAGCCATCAATTCTTTGACCGTATCGAGTGGCTTCAACATACGGCTGATTGTGATAAATAGACCAACGAATGTCAGAAGCAACGTAAGGAGTGCAATAAGTAGCATGGAGTTGCGTAATGAATGCGCCATCGCGCTTAGATTGCGTTCTTCAAAAACTGCTCCAACTTTCCAGTTAAAGTCGGGAATTGTCGTATAGATATTGCGCTTGTCGATACCGTGATCATCGGTATATTGGATGACACCATGGTCTGCATCATACATTTTTTTGTAGTGCGCTTCGTTTGTTACATCGGTTCCTGATTTGGAAGGATGCACGATAGCCAGTCCTTGATCATCGAGCAACACAGGATACCCGGTATAGCCGATATCGCGATTCGCTATTTCGTCTGTTAGAGCGGCTAGTTCCAGATCCAGTCCGAGAGCACCGACAAACGTGCCGTCTAGCATAATGGCTTTAGAAGCAGTGATGACAAACTGATTGGTCGTATCATCAAAATACGGTTCCGTCCATTGCACTTCGTCTGGATATTGTTGCGCTAATATATACCAGTTTCTAGTCGTTGGATCATAATCCGTTAAATCACCATTCGGTTTGATGACAGTAAATTTAGATGTCAATGAATAATAGACGGCATCCGTACTTGGATACATGGACAAGAAATTGCCCAAACGTTCCTCTAATTCCTTAACGGATACGTCCTTGCCATTTTCACCGATAAATTTGGTTACTGTATCGGTCGTTGCGAGCAATGCCAATCCTTTTTCATACTTGTCCATAAAATGATAAATACCAAAACTCATTTCATTGACGATAGCATTACTCGAATCAATGGCATTGGCAATAGATTGTTTCTTCGCTTGCTCATTCGTCATCCATGTCATGAATGAAATGCCGAGAATGAATAAAATGATAGCGGTTAAGATGATTTTTGTTTTAATTGACCGTAACATGTGGTGTTCAGCTCCTTCTAAGATGTGTAATGCGTTAGTGTGACTAACTTGATATCGGCTATATTTCCTATATGTTCATCGTTGTGTCAAGAAAACGAAGAAACCTGTCGAAAAATCGACAGGTTTCTTTTTAACCTATTATAGGCAAGCGGCGCCTACAATAATGAGTAAGATAAACAGAACGACAATCAATGCGAATCCGTTACCGCATGAGCGGTAATTGCCACCAGTCTCACAACCGGATTCTCCGTAACCGCCACCACCGTAGCCATATCCACCGAATCCAAACATGTCTCCACCTCCAATTTTTTAGTAATTAGCAACCGTAACCCATAAATCCTGCGCCGACAATGATCAATAAGATAAACAGAACAACGATCATTGCAAAGCCGAAGCCTCCATCGTATCCAGATCCTTTAACTGATTCTCCCATATTGATTTCACCTCCAAATGTGGAACTACCCTTATTCTATGCAAAGATTCTCGGAGTGCCTTGGCTTTTATAAAAAAATCCGCCAATCCTTAGAGAAGGAAAGGCGGATCGTGTTAGATTTTGAATCGTTCCACGGCATTACTAAGGTCTTCACTCAACTGAGTCAGTGCTTCAGCCGCTTCGGCAACAGAACCAATTGCGTGGAGTTGTTCATCTGAAGAGGCACTCACTTCTTCACAAGCAGCTGCAGATTCTTCTGTTGTGGATAGTAAAATTTGAATTTGCGCAGAGACATCGTTTTTATGCACGTCCATTTCTTGAAGAGCCATAGTGAATTGATTAATCCGGGATTGCATATCGCCAATGAAACTAGAAATATTTTCGAATATTCCTTCTGTATCTAGTACGACTGTACTTTGTCGTTCAAATGTATTCCGTGTATTGTCCATTTGCTCAATGACATGTTGTGTGCCGTTTTGCAGTTCTTGAATCGTAGAACGTACTTGTTCCGCAGATTTCGCAGACTGCTCTGCCAATTGACGGACTTCGTTTGCTACAACTGCAAAGCCTTTACCGTGTTCTCCGGCCCTCGCTGCTTCAATACTAGCGTTTAACGCAAGTAAATTGGTCTGGGAAGAGATCGAAGTGATGGCGTCAATGACGGAACTGATCGCTTTCACTTTATCTTCTAATGAGCCGATCATCGTGCCCATTTGTTGCAAGTCTTGATTCCAGTTATTGAAGGAAGAGCTTAAAATACTCATCTGTGCGCGCCCATCTGCGTTGAATGTTACGGCTTCTGTTGCCAAACTTGCCATTTCGCTGGCTGTATCATTGGCTTCTTGAATTTGCTGATTCAATAACTCCGCACGAGTCGTCACGGTTTCCGCATTGTCTGCAGACTCCACAACGCCTCGCGTAATTTCTGCCAAAGCACTCGCGATTTCTTCACTTGTCGCATTGGTTTCTTCGGATACTGCACTCAAGTTTTGTGAACTCGCCAGTACATTGGATGCGGAATGCGTAACGGTCGTAATCAAACTGTTCATGTGGTCGAGCATCTTATCAAACCCTGTGCCTAATTCTCCAATTTCATCAGTGGATTGGATGTTGGCTCTGACTGTTAAATCGCCGTCGGCTACTTGCTGCACGGTCTCTTGTAAACGGAAAATCGGCTTCAATATTCGGCTGATGAAAATGAATAGAATAATCGCCAGTATCGCTAGGGTCACGATAGCTGCAATGATCATGACGTTTCGTAAACCGGTTGCGAGAGATTGCATGTTTTTCTGATCGTAAATGACCCCGAGTTTCCAGTCAAAGTTTGGAATCGTCGTGAACATGTCCACCTTTTTGACATCATCTTGCTCGAATGTATGGTGGCCAGCTGTCTTTTTGTACATTTCGGCTACATATTCACGATCCATGAGATTCTCCCCGACGAGTGAAGGATGGGCGATAGCTGTCCCTTCTGAATCGAGAATGAATGCATAACCGCCATGGGGGATAGCTGTCGCTGAGATATCTTCTGACATGGTGGATAATTGAATATCAATGCCTACCACACCAACTAGTTGGTTGCCGTTCATCACGGCTTTTGAAGCACTAATAATGAAGTTACCTGTCGCTGCGTCAATATACGGTTTGGTCCAGTGTACGCGATCTGTTTCTGCTACTGCCTTTTGATACCATTCACGTGTAGACGGATCGAAGTCTGTCAAATCCACGTAAGGACGAATCATCGTTTCTTTTGTCGCAAAGCTAAGATACGTACTAGATACGTCAGGGTACGTCTCCAATGTGTGGGTAAGTGCTTTCGCAACTTCTGCCTCACCGCTTGTGGCGGTCGCATTCGTATAGTCTGATGAATCGGTCAGCAAGTCTAACCCTTTACTGTATTGCCGCAAATCCGCTTCAATCGATGCACTCATTTCATTTAGCAACGTACTGCTCGATTCTGTTAGATTTTTCTCTGTCCGTTCTTTCACTAACCAGCTACTAATTCCCGTCATTGTCAGGACCCCGCCAGCAACTAGCACGAGGACAAGAAGGATCATTTTCGTTTTGATGGAATGAAACATGGTTGTATGCTCCTTTACTCTTATAGATTATTCTTATCATACAGTACTTTAGACTAATCTAATAGTCTGTTTTTCATAACGGGGGTAAATATTTATTTGCATAAGAATGGAAGTGGCGAGAATTTCCATACATCATACGCAACGTAAAAATACAATAGCTGTGAATCTATAGAAGAAAAACAGAGGATACGCTCAACATCGCGTATTTCAATCCGATACTATACGTAACGATTGTTCATTACAGACGGGGGGAACCAGCATGGTCAACCGAATTGGCGAAGGCCCCGCAACCCAACCAGTGCAAACATCATATGCGAGTGGGACTGTTGAAAACAGAAGTGAAGTTCCAAGTATTCAGCCCATTGGTCAACCAACTCAACAGATGACACCAGAACTACAAGTGAAGTTGTCAAAGAGTGAAGCGAAAGAATTAACGAATGGTATGAATAAATTTCTCGAAAGTGCGAATGTCCAGTTACGATTTAAATTTCACGAACAGCTGAATGAATATTACGTAACGATCGTGGACCCTGAAACAGAAGAGGTAGTGCGTGAAATACCGCCAAAAAAATTGCTCGACATACATGCAGCCATGAGAGACTTCATTGGATTATTAATCGATCATAAAATATAACAAAAAAGGTGTGAGGCACGATGAGAATCGGCGGATTGGCATCCGGAATCGATACAGAATCCATTATCAGAGACATGATGAAAGCGCATCGGATTCCTCTTGATAAAATTACACAAAAGAAACAATACACACAATGGCAACTAGACGATTATCGTTCCACCAACCGTGACTTGAGAAAATCGAGTGATAAGCTATTTGACACGGTCATGAAGCAGAGTACGTATATGAAGAAAAGCGTCAACGTATCCAATGATCAAGCGGTTAGTATTACGGCAAAAGGCTCTACTTCGGACTTTTCGGGGACGATTGAAGTAGAACGATTGGCTACGCAGGCTACTCTTCAAGGGGGAGTACTTACGGATAGTGTTACTAATGAAAACTTGAGCGATGATCAAATAAAAACAAAAACATTAACTGATCTAGGGATTCTTCCAATTGATACTGAACAAACCTTGCAGATAAAATCTCCCGACGGAAAAGTTACAGATCTAACAATCAAAGCTTCAGACACTATTGATTCAATTTTAAAAAGTATTAATGAAAAATCAGGAGTCAGTGCATTTTACGATTCAGCATCTGGAAAAATTGCGATGAGCGCTAAGAATAGTGGAGATGGGATAATAAAATTATCGGGCACTATGGTAGATAAATTAAAGTTAAATGTGGTTGAAGGTGTTAATGGAAAAGATGATCCTAAATTAACGGAAGGTGTTGATGCAAAGTTTACCTTTAATGGTCTAGAAACAACACGCGCATCTAACACGTTTACGATAAATGGATTTGAAGTTTCACTTAAACAGACGACAACTTCGCCTGTAACATTTAACTCAACAACTGATACGGATCAAATCTTAAAATCAGTAGTAGAATTCGTCAATGACTATAACGAAATGATCGAAAAACTGAACAGCAAAATTAAAGAAAAACAATTCAAGTCCTTCCATCCACTATCAGCTGAACAAAAAGCCGATATGAAAGAAAAGGAAATTGAACTTTGGGAAGAAAAAGCCAAGAGCGGTACCTTAAAGGGCGATCCAGCACTTACTTCTATGTTAAATAATTTACGTTCTATTATGAGCAGCACTGTTACTACTACTGATAAAGATGGAAAAGAAATCAAAATCAGCCTGAAAGATTTAGGCATAGAAACAACGAGTAATTATTTAGACAACGGTAAATTGACAATCAATGAAGATACGCTTCGTGCGAAAATTTCGGAAAATCCAAACGCAATCTATGATTTAATCGGTAAAAGCAATACGGATCCTAAAAAGGGAGGAATTGCACAACAATACCGAACTGAATTACAAGACGCTCAAAAAAAGATTACCGTTAAAGCGGGTAGTTCAACAGCGGTAAACGACACGTTTGCCCTGGGTCGCTCCCTCAAAAGCATGGACAAACAAATCGAGCGCTTTGAAAGTAAGTTAAAAATGATGGAAAGTCGTTACTGGAAACAGTTTAACGCAATGGAGCAAGCTATCCAACGTGCGAATTCACAGTCTGCTCAGTTGATGAGTTCACTTGGCGGCGGCATGTAACGCAACTTAGCTAGAAAAAGGAGAATGACATACATGGCTACTAACAACCCTTATGCAGCATATCAAACGAATACGGTGACGACTTCAACGCCCGGTGAGCTAACTTTAATGCTTTATAACGGATGCCTTAAATTTATTCAGCAAGGGAAGATGGAGCTGGCTAAAGGTAATTTGGAGCAAAAAAATATTGCAATTCAAAAAGCACAAGCGATTGTGACGGAATTGATGCTGACATTGGATACATCCTATGACGTATCCAAAAACATGCTGGTCCTGTACGAATTCGTGAACAGCCGCTTGATTGATGGCAATATCCAAAATGATCCGGCGATGTTTGAAGAAGCAGCAGGAATCATTACGGAATTCCGCGATACGTGGAAACAAGTAATCCAGATTAATCGTACGAAACAATACTCCAACGTGAGCGAGATATGATCCGACCTGCCATGACGATGTGGCGTGACCGTTCTCTTCGATTGATTGCGCTTGTACAGGTAGTAGATGAAGAAAATCGTGATGAAGTCATCGAGCAAATCAACAAGATACTGAATGAACGTGATCTGTTGCAGTCACAAATAGCCCAGCCTTTCACAGCAGAAGAAGATGCATTTGGTGAGGAATTAATTCGTTTGGAGAAAGATGTACAAACGAGTCTGGAACGCTTCACACATACGATTCGCACAGACATTTCACAATCCCAAGCAAAAAAAGAAAACATGAATAGCTATGTAAATCCATATGGTAAGATGTCCCCAGACGGTGCCTATTTCGATTCGAAGCACTGATAACCGGAAGAGAGGAATCTCTTTCGGTTTTTTTACATATACGTATTCAAAAGAAAGGACTAATCCTATGCGTTATAATCGCCACGACTACTTTCGGTACACATTCAATCCATACATACCGGCCACATTCCGCATTCAACTAAATAATGAAGAGAGAAGCATGTCTAATGAAGGAAATTGTGAAATTTTGGATATTAGCACAGGCGGAGTGAAGTTCGTGACGCATCTGGATCTGCCTGTTCGTTTAGAAATTCTTGCACTGCAATTAGAGTTTACAATCCATCAGCATCCTTTTGAAATTTTAGGTAATGTGGCTTGGAAGAAGGAAACAGAATATGGCTTTGAGTATGGATTCGAGTTTGATGAAGAGCAAAAAATGGATGCGCTGATCACCGAAGAATTAAAACATCATGCCCGTAAAGTGAAAGAAACAGAATAAATTAACATGAATCAGAAGTTTCTTTACAATTCTGCATACTTCTTAAGTTTTAGAAAGGATTTTAAGGGTACTATGAAGAAGTAAGGTAGTGAGGGTTTAAAAAAGGAGGAGTTCATATGTTAGACTTCAATATTCGCGGTGAAAACGTCGAGGTAACTCCGGCGATCAGAGAGTACGTTGAAAAGAAAGTTGAGAAACTGGAGCGTTACTTTACAGAAGGTGTAAACGCTACAGCAAATGTTAACTTGAAGGTGTATAGTGATAAGCAAACAAAAGTGGAAATTACAATCCCAATGAAGAATTTGACACTTCGCGCAGAGGAGCGTCACAATGATATGTACGCAGCTGTGGATTTAATCGTCGACAAGCTAGAGCGTCAAATTCGTAAATATAAAACACGTGTTAATCGTAAGTCACGTGAGCGTGAAGGTGTAGCAGCTTTCTTCCAGTCGGTTGATGGCAATAATACTCAAGAGATCGAAGACGACGTGGAGTTCGACGTAGTACGTACGAAGCAGTTCGATTTGAAGCCGATGGATCAAGAAGAAGCGATCCTTCAAATGAACATGTTAGGCCACAGTTTCTTTATCTTTACGGATGCAGATTCCGACGGCACGCATATTGTCTACAAGCGTAAAGACGGTAAGTATGGCTTAATCGAAACAAACTAATACGCAACGAGACAAGTCCAGCTTATGCTGGGCTTGTTTTTTGGTTTATGACTTGTGAGTGACGGGGTGTGTATGAGGGATGAAAGCTCCAGTTGGGGACGCTTTCCTGAGGGCGTGGCCCGAGCCGCTTCCCTCACTTCGTTCAGTCCAGGGTCTCGAACTCACGCTGATCCTCCAGGAGTCGCCCCAACTTCCGCTTTCATCCTACGTGGATAGTGGGGGGACTTGTATTACTTACTGGAGGTGGTGTGTGAATTATTGTTGTGTCTGGACTTATTTCAGTTCAAGTACAGAAATTCAACACCCATTACAACACTAATTTTAATGCACAACAAAAAGTAACATCCACTTGCATTGCAAGGGATTGGAGCGTAAGAGGGGGCGACTCCGAGAGGATCAGCGTGCGCCTTGAGACCCTGGACGTAGCGAAGCGAAGGAAGCGGCTCAAGCCACGCCCTCCGGAAATGAACTGCACCCCAAAACTTGGACACATTCAAAAGAAAAAGGATGTGGTTCAAGTGAGAAAAATACATGTAGAAGATAAGATTCAAGCGGTTAAACGATACATTGAAGGTAATGAAAGTCTTCGTGAAATCGCTCAATCTATCGGAATTGACAAGAGTGAAATTCGTTATTGGGTACAGCGATATCGGTATCACGGAGAAAATGGTTTCAAGAAACCCTGTACAAGTTATTCTGTACAATTTAAACTGGACGTAATCCATTATATGATTGATGAGAATACGTCCCTCAGAGATACTGCTGCCCGCTTCAACTTAACGCACCATTCCACGCTTAGAAGATGGGTAAATGCGTATAGGGAAGAAGGGACGGACGCCTTGTCACCAATAGAAGAGGGGCGTCCATACATGAAACAAAACCCAGAAAACAAGAAGAAACCATCTGTTTCTGAAATAGAACTACAAAAGGAAATTGATTTCTTACGAATGGAAAATGCTTATTTAAAAAAGTTAAATGCCTTAGTTCAGGAACAGGAAAAACTACTAAAGAAAACAAAGCGCAAGTAGTCTACGAACTAAGGCACCGATTCACAGTGAGTGCGCTTCTACAACTGGCAGAACTTGCCCGCAGCACGTATTACAACTTAGTAAAACGGTGGGATCGACCTGACCCTGACGCGACTATTAAACAGCTGATTCTTAGCATCTATCATGAGCACAAAGGACGTTACGGCTACCGGCGGATTCAAATGGAATTACGATGTCTCGGCCATATTGTGAACCATAAAAAAGTACAACGTATTATGAAAATGCTGAACCTTACCTCTCTAGTCCGGATCAAGAAATACCGTTCGTACAAAGGAAAAGTGGGCAAAACCGCCCCGAATATCCTGGAACGAGATTTCCGAGCAAAGCAGCCGAATCAAAAGTGGGTAACGGATATTACTGAGTTTAAGCTATTTGGAAGCAAGTTCTATTTATCTCCGATGTTAGATTTATTTAATGGAGAAATCATTGCGTATACACTCGGTTCCAGACCAACTTATGTCTTGGTTGACGAGATGTTGAATCAGTCATTACAGACCCTAACAAATCAGGATCAACTAATCATCCATTCAGACCAAGGTTGGCATTATCAAATGAAACCATATCAAAATACATTGAGCGAAAATGGGATTACCCAAAGTATGTCCCGAAAGGGCAACTGTTACGATAACGCGGTCATAGAAAGTTTCTTTGGCACGTTTAAATCCGAATTTCTTTATCTACAAGAGTTCGAAAATAGGGAACAATTTACAAAAGAGCTAGCCGAATATATCTCCTATTACAACTCCAAACGTATTAAATCAAAATTAGGGATGAGTCCGATAGAATATCGGACACACCACCAGCTTAGTGCGTAATAAAACTTGTCCAACTTTTGGGGGTCACTTCAAAAG
>NZ_PDZF01000030.1:0-9747 GCF_002743425.1 Sporosarcina sp. P7
TCCCAAGGGCTCAAAAGTCTATTATCACGTTACGAAACTTTGCGTCATCAATCTTAGTTGAACCGCCGTATACCGAACGGTACGTACGGTGGTGTGAGAGGTCGGGAGTTAATCACTCCCTCCTACTCGATTTACATTAAATTTTGCGATCGTAGCTCACTAATTTTGTAGACCACCGACCAGTAACTTCGGCCTAGTTCATCTGCTATCTGTTGATCTGTTTTACCGGATTGCTTCATATGTCGTAAAATGCTTATTTCATCTTCAGTGTAGGCGCGCATTCGTTTTCTATCGCTGACAATCAACTGGTAGTTCGGATACTCTTGACGCCATTTTTGTTTCTCTAAGTAAAATCGATACTGCCAGTTGGTTTTGTAACTCATTGAAGGGCAGGTAACTACAATGTGTTCTAGGTCTTGAAGGAATTGTAATGTATCGGCAGTTCGGCTAGTTCGTAAATAATAACCATTGCCGTTTGGTAGTTTGGTCAGGCGGAATTCGACTGTGGTTAACTTTTTCATCTGTCCTTGTAAGAGCAACAATTCTTCGTAAGTGAAACTTTGTAAGTAAAGTGCTATATGGGGAGTGATGTAAAATTTTTTATGATTATGATTTACACGGGTAGTCAGTAGCAGCGACCCATCATCCATATAGATAGTGGCCAAGCTGTGCAAATCATCTAATTTCTCCAAAATGCTGAGGTGGAGCTGTTTAATCCTGTTCTTCCCTTCTATATTCTTACTGTAAATCACTTCCTCTAGGTTGCTCCACAAGTCTCCCGTTCTTGAAATAATATGATCTCCCCTTGGAATGAAACTCAAATAAGGTTTCAATTTCATTACTTTCCAAGCGCGATATTCTTTTTGTTTGATTGAAAAGTGTTCATGATAACTGCTTCGTATACCTTTGTATTTGGACTTTTTATGAGTCAGCATACCATCCCCGATAATCGAACCCAGCATAATGTTTTGCTGTGTAGTAGAAAGGTCATCCAATGTATTCAGTGGTCGTGGTGAAATGATATTCTGTTGATGAAAACACTCTTGCACAATCTCACCCAAAGTTAAGCCAGTGGATGCTTGGATAGAACACAGGACGTGTCGGTTTTCTTCAGACAGGCTCACTTGATAGCGTGTCGATTCATTGTTCTCTTGCCTCGCGTAATTCAATCTTTGAAAGTTGTCTTCTGTTACTTTGATAGAAGAGGCATATTGTTGAATTATAAGATTGATCTCTTTAGTAGGAGTAGGAATAGATATTTGATTGGGCAGTCGTATCGTTGTCCGTTTCGCAACTGACTTGTGAACTAATACATTCCTCACTTTGTAAGCGAACAAGGGATGGACCCAAGGCGTTACAATGCTTAAAAAGTATTTGATTTGCAGTTGGTCATAAAGGATAAGTCTCCGCTGACCATCTACCGCAAATAGAAGATTAAATTTGATGTTCATTACATATTTCAGTAATTGAAGTTCTTCATCTGACCATTGCTCAGTGGAAAGGATCAGTTTCTCCAGAGTTCCATCTTCTTTCACTTTCAAGTGACCACAATCTTGGTACCACCATGCGAGAGTCTGAACGAACATATGCTGTTCAACAAACTCTAGAGGGATCCCCTTGGAGCCATTCTGATACCACGCAGAGTATAATGCGTCAGCAGTTGCGCAGGGTGCAGAACTAATCATCATGCGTTCTGTAAAGCCGATCTTACTTCGAGTATCTGTAGTCTGCTCTTTCTTTATAACAAAGCTCGGTAAATACGATTGTAACTGTTGATAACAGCAATGAGCCCATTCAGTATGCTTTGTATTGAAAATGAATCGGAAATATTTGTGACTAGTGGAGGACGAAATAATACGTCCACTGCCGAGTAGCAATGCACAAAGCAGGCTGTTCAATTGTTCAGTAGAAGAAGGCAACGAATTTGTTTTCGGATTACTATTTTTACAATTGGTAATGTATTGCTCCTTTGCAGCATTACTGTTTTCTAGTAAAAAGCCGTAAGATCGTGAATGAGTAGAGTACTTCGATGTTCCAATCGTCATAGCAAACCTCCTACAAGGTGAGAATGTATGTTCTTATTATATATTATTGGAAGGAAAATAGCTAATTATAAAATGATAGAAGAACTAGATACAAGTTTGAAAGAGGAACAGTGAATTCAGGAAAAATGTTATGCTTTATTTGGCGAAAAACATGAATTTTTTTAACGCTTACTTCTACTTAAAATAAATTATTAATCCTACAGAATTGGCTAACGATCCGATTAATCCGATCGTGTTTTTTGATTTCATTTTTCCTATAAGTAACCGATATAAACAATATGACTATGATACACTTTACATAAATACATAATAGGAGGCGTTCTCCATGGAATTGATTTTTCAAGATCAAAAGATCCAACTTGATAAGGCATCAAGCGCTGACGATATTATTGCGAAAATGAATGAACTTTTGGATAAAGGCTATTATTTCAGTCACTTTACAGCGGATGGCAAAACAATATTTGAAGAACATGAAGCGTTTTTGAAACAGCATGAAGGACAGATTGCAGTACTTGAAGTGTACGCGAAAACGGTCAAGGAGTTCGTTAATGAACTGCTTCTTGAAACGGAAGTGTATGTCGAAGGAGCACTGCCGGAACTCGGAAGTCTCGCTGAAGAATTTTATGATAATCCGACAGCGGACTCTTGGACAAAAATGGACCAATTACTCGGAGGTTTACAGTGGATTGATCAAATGCTGATGACAATCGGCAAAACCGAGGCCACACCATCTAACTGGAAGGGCTATTTGAGTGTGTCGTCAGCTATGCAGGAAGAGATACAAAATTTAGCGGAAGCACTTAAAAATGAAGACCATGTACTTGTTGGAGATATTATTCAATATGAGCTGATCCCCAATTTTGAAGCGCTTGACGAACAAGTGAAACAGACAATAGACAATGAGGGAACACGCTATGATCTTAATTGATAATCGGAATGTCTTGCGTATGAAAGACAGAGAACTCTTAAACCAAATGTCCAAAATGGATCAACAGGAATCATCAGGACATGTAATTGTCGAACAGGCTAAAACAGGCATTCCCACTATAAAAATTGTATTAGATGGAAAGACGCAATATCTACAAAGTAAATACGATCCGCAGAAGGAAGCGCAGCGCTTTGCGGGGAAATTTGCTGACGAGCCAATTAACTATGTGTTGTTTGTAGGAGTCGGTACCGCCTACCATATCAAAGCGTTTATAGAATCACACCCTGATGCTAAGTTTGCAATTTATGAGCCAAACGAGGAAGTGCTACATACTTATTTATCGAACTTCAGACTGGATAGGTTACCCATACGGAATTTATTGAAGATATTTACGGGTATTGATCAAGACCAAGTGACAGTAGAAGTACAGCAACTGCTGGCGCAATCGAACAATGTTCTAAAAATTATTACGTTACCTGTTTATGAAAAAATGTACGGAGAACAAGTTAACGGTATCTTGGAAAAAGCTTTGGAAGCTATTAAAAATAAACACAGCTCTCTTGCAACGAACGTAGCTTTCCAAAAGCGCTGGACAATCAACTCTATCAAGAACTTTCCTACAGTACTGCAAACACCGAACATCCTGCATGATATCGATCGCAGCGCATTTGAAG
Organism: Sporosarcina sp. P7; assembly: GCF_002743425.1. NCBI lineage: Bacteria > Bacillati > Bacillota > Bacilli > Caryophanales > Caryophanaceae > Sporosarcina > Sporosarcina sp. P7. The sequence goes on from NZ_PDZF01000030.1 coordinate 3,648, forward strand.
GGAAACCAGCCATCATTGTGGCAGCGGGGCCTTCGTTGAATGAGGAATTTGAGAACTTGCGGTATATTAAAGAGCATGGCTTGGCTTATATTTTTTCGGTTGGTTCAGCGATTAATGCGTTGATTGAGCAGGGGATTTATCCGGATGCGGCTTGTACGTATGATCCAAAGGCAACTAACCATATAGTTATCGAGAAAATTAAGCAAAATGAGATTAAGAATATCCCCTTAGTTTTCGGTACATCTGTAGGCTATGAAACATTGAATGATTATCCTGGTAAGATGTTGCACATGATTACCAATCAAGACACTGTAAGTCCAAATTATATTGAGAACTCAAGTCAAATTCCAGTTGTATTTGATGCTCCGTCTATTGCTGTGGTTACATTTCAATTATTGAGTCAGCTTGGTTGCTCTCCAATCATCCTGGCGGGACAGAACCTAGGTTATCAAAATAATCTCCGTTATGCAGAGGGGATCGAATATGAACACATCCAAAATGAATTAAGCGAAGATGAAAAAATAAAACTATTTACTACAAAAGACGTGCACGGAAACGACATACAAACTAATGAGTCTTTTAATAAAATGCGCCATCAGTTAGAGGGTTATATCAATCAATTGCCTGCAAAAAGTGTTATTAATACAACTAAGGCAGGTGCTCATATTCAAGGCACTCTGTTTATGGAAATGAGCAAACTAATAAAACAACTCTCACATTCTGTAATTAATGAAAATTGGTTTGAAAAAGAGAGTCATTATAACTACTTCTACAGCAAGCAGCAGACAAGTAAAATGAATATGCAAAAAAATGCTTTAAAAAAAGAATTTGTAGAATCGACGGCTGTTTTGCGGCAATTGTATAAACAAGTAAAGTATCAAAACAAAAAGGAAATAGAAAAGTCTTTTTCCCAGCTTGATTATGTGATGTCTAAAATTCACCAAAACCAATACTTTATCGCTTTTATTCAGCCGATGGTTCGCGTTCACCATGAGAAATTGAAAGAAGAAGCTATGGCAGTAAGGTATGAAAGAAACCTGTTAGCGAAAGGCGAAAAAACAGCCAATATATTTGGCGGTTATTTGATAGACTGCCAATCACATTTACAAGTGATTGAGTCATATGTTGATGAGATGCACGATGAAATAAATAAAGGGAGAGAATAATATGAAGCCTAAAGTGATAGCAGAAATAGGATGTAACCATAAAGGCGATTTGGAAATTGCCAAAAAGATGATTAGTATAGCAGCACTGTACTGTGAAGTTGATGTAGTGAAATTTCAAAAGAGAAATAATGAGGAATTACTTTCTAAAGAACAATATAATGCACCACACCCGAACCCTCAAAATTCTTACGGTTCCACTTATGGAGAACACAGAGAATTTTTAGAATTCACAAAAGAACAGCATGAAGAATTGAAAAGTTATTGCGAAGAAGTTGGGGTAACTTACAGCACTTCAGTATGGGATTTAACTTCTGCCAAAGAAATCAGTTTGTTAAATCCTAAACTGATTAAAATACCTTCTGCAATGAATAATCACTATGAAATGCTTGACTGGCTCTGCAACAATTATGAAGGTGAAATTCATATATCCACAGGTATGAGTAAATATGAGGAAATAGAAGAATTAATTAATTTTTTTGAATCTAAAAAGAGGAATAAAGACTTAGTTTTATATAACTGCACTTCAGGTTATCCAGTACCATTCCGAGATGTCAGGTTATTAGAAGTCAAAAGGCTAATAGATACATATCAAGCACGAGTTAAATCTATTGGTTTTTCTGGTCATCATTTAGGTATTGCAGTAGACATAGCCGCATTTACATTAGGAGCTCAGTGGGTGGAAAGACATTACACTCTGAATAGAAATTGGAAAGGTACAGATCATTCAGCCTCTTTAGAACCAGACAGTTTAAAAGATCTCGTGAAAAGTTTAGGAGACGTAGATTTAGCTCTTTGTTATAAACAAGAAGAGATTTTAGAAATAGAAAAAGAGCAAAGAGAGAAATTAAAGTATCAGGTGAGAAAATGAATGAAAATAAAATGACTGCTTTTATACCGGTACGTGGCGGCAGTAAATCCATTCCTATGAAAAACATAAAATTAATAAATAGCAGACCTTTAGTATATTGGACAATCGATGCCGCTCTTAATTGTGAACTAATTGACGAAGTAGTTGTTTCTACTGACAGTGACGAAATAGCAAGGGTCGTTAATAATTATGACAAAGATCACAATGGAGTGTTAAAAATTATAAATAGGGATCCTGCGAACGCAACTGATACTGCTTCAACGGAATCAGTATTGTTAGAGTTTATTAGCACGGAGAAAACAGAAAATGTGGTTTTGATTCAAGCAACGAGTCCATTACTTCAAAGTGAAGATTTGGAGAAAGCCATCAAAAAATTTAACAATGAGGATTACGATAGTATTTTGTCTGTAGTTAGACAAAAGCGTTTTATTTGGGAAGAGACTGAGAATGGACGAGTAAAACCTATAAACTATTCACTAGGCCGTAGACCGAGAAGACAAGAATTTCAGGGCTTTTTAGTGGAAAATGGTGCTTTTTATATATCTTCTAAATTGAATATAGTAAAATCTCACCTAAGGATATCGGGCAAAATTGGTTTATATGAGATGCCGGAGGAAAGTTATTACGAGATAGATGAGGCTGCCGATTGGATGATTATAGAAAGTTTATTAAAGAGTAGAGACTATAATAATACCTATAAGCTTTTTAAAAATATAAAATTGCTGGCATTAGACTGTGATGGAGTGCTAACTGATGCAGGTATGTATTATTCAAATGAAGGTGATTATCTAAAGAAATTCAACACAAAAGACGGTATGGGGATTTCTTTGTTAAAAAATGCAGGAATACATGTTGCTATAATTACTGGCGAGAATTCAGATATAGTCAAAAGAAGGGCAGAAAAATTAGGAATTGATGATTGCATTCTCGATTGTAAAGATAAGGTCAGCGCCATGGATGTGTTGCTAGACAAATATCAATTAACATTGAATGAGATTGCATATGCAGGTGATGATATTAATGATTTACCTTTATTAAAAAAGGTCGGAGCTTCATTTTCCGTGCAAGATGCTTTAAGGGAGGTCAAACAATCAGTGCATTATGTAACAGAACGAAAAGGGGGGGACGGAGCAGTTAGAGAAATCGCAGATATTATATTATCCAACAGGAAGTGAATTCAATGATCTTAGATGATTTCTTAATCAATCCTACTAAAACAATCTTTGATGGTTTAAATCGAATTGAAAGAAATAAGAAGGGCTTTTTAATAGTAGTGAATGAAAAATTAGTGATTCAAGGAACAGTAACGGATGGAGATATAAGAAGAGCTCTATTAAGAGGGATTACTTTAAAAGATTTAATTCAAAAGGTTATGAATACAAATTTTGCGTATTTACGAAATAATTCTTCCTTTGACAATTTAATAGAGAAGTTTAAATCTTCCAAGATTGAATTTATTCCAATAGTAGATCAAAAAAGCAAGCTAATAAATCTTATTACTAAAAAGCAGTTGCATGTGGCCTTGTTAGAGGGTGTACAATGGGATTTTAATTTCGATTTTCTTTCATTAGATGATTTAAGTGTTGACTATGAGATTTACAATAGACCTTGGGGAATCTACAAGACAGTTTTTTTAAGTGAATATACCAGGGCCAAAGTCATTTATGTGAATCCACAAGAGGAATTAAGCTTACAGGAACATAAAAAAAGAGAAGAACATTGGATTATTATTAAGGGAGAGGGCAAAGTGATATTGGGCGAGAGTGAAAAACAGGTACACGAAGGCGTCTATGTATATATACCTAAGGGATGCAAACACAAAGTTATAAATACTTCAAAGGATGAAACACTTATGATATCAGAGGTGCAATTAGGTACATATTTTGGAGAAGACGATATTATAAGATTCCAAGATAAATATGGGAGACTTAAATGAGCAAAGATAACGAAGCAAAGTGTTATTTATGTGGATCACAGCAACTATTTGTACGACATGACAAGGTTAGGGACTCAGATGAAATAAAAGTCATGGAATGTTCGAAATGTAATTTAGTATTTTTGTCTTCATTTAATCATATTGAAGACGGTTTTTATGAAGAATCAGGCATGCTTTATGGTCGCGTAAATCTTAAGACTTATCGTAATAACTCTTTTAAGGATGATGAAAGAAGGGCAGATTATTTTAAAGAAAAGTTTGCAAATAAATCTGTCCTAGACTTTGGTTGCGGTGCAGGTGGCTTTTTACATTTGATTAGAAATCAAACGGAAACAGCAGAAGGTCTTGAAATTGATAGACAATTAAACAATATCCTGAATGAAGAGGATATAAGGTGCTATGCAACTGTGGATCAAATTAAAGAAAAGTATGATTTTGTCAGCTTGTTTCATGTACTGGAGCACATGAAAGATCCGATAAAAATATTGAAAGACTTGAAAGCGTTGCTAAACAATAAAGGAAAAATAATAATAGAAGTCCCTAACTCTGAAGATGCTTTGCTTACTATTTACAAAAATCAAGCATTTGCTGATTTTACATATTGGGGATGTCATCTTTTTCTCTTTAATTACAGTACACTAAGTGAAGTTTGCAAAAGAGCAGGTTATGAAGTGAAGTACGTTAAGCAGATACAACGCTATCCATTAAGCAATCATTTGTATTGGTTAGCTGCTGGGAAGCCCGGTGGACATAAAGAGTTAACCCAATTAGTGAACAGCAAAATGAATGGAGAATATGAGGCCCAGTTAGCGAGTCTTGGGGCATGTGATACCTTGTTGGCTGAAATATCTTTAATTGAAAATCCAGTTTAATAAGAATAAGGTAAACCATGAACGGAGTTTTTATGAAATTTAATATTATAATGATTTATAAAGAATTAGAGGAACTAGAATGTTAAAATCTTTATTTAAAAGATGGATTTGGACAAGGAAGGCAGATCGGTTAGGTCCAGATATGCTTTCTACATACTTTTTAATGTATATTCCTTCTGTTCACCGAAAAATTTGTAAGGAGAAATTTAAATTATACGATGAAGGCGCAGATTTTCGGTTAGGTGCATATGCTATCAATTGTTCCAATATAAGGCTTGGAAAAAATGTTGTGATCCGCCCAATGTGTATGCTTATAGCTGATGAGAAGGGGCAAATTAATATTGAAGATGACGTCTTGATTGCACCGGGTGTTAATATTTATGTCAGTAACCATGTTTTCAGTGATATTTCACTACCCATTAACCAGCAAGGATATACTGAATCACAAAGTGTTGTAATAGAAACAGGGAGTTGGGTTGGTGCCAATACGGTTATTTTACCAGGAATAAGGATAGGAAAGAATTCTGTTGTAGCAGCCGGCAGTATTGTGCCCAAAGATGTTTTGCCAAATACAGTCGTGGCAGGTAACCCTGCTCGTGTGGTTAGGCAAATATTCTAATGCGTTATAAAATCTATAATGTTTATCTGTCTTATGACAAGAAGGGGATAGTATAAATTTTAAGTTGAGAGAAGCTATATACTTCTTAACAAAGATGGAGCAGTTTAGAACACGCACCTGTGCACCACACAATTCGGAAACTACTTTGAATATTTCTCGAGTTGTGTGATGCACAGGTGAACTCGATCCATGCAAAAGTGGACTAAACTAAATACTTAGGTGGTAGTTTGAAGCACCACGAATTGCCCTCTTTCCATACATTGAATCATGGTACAACCGCAAACGGATCCATGGGGCAATTACCTATTTAACGCCGCAACAATTAGAGGATCTGTGCAGACGGGAAACTGCCTAAACAAGGAAGACTTTGGGATTTCGATTTACCTACCTACACATTTTCCAGGAACGACATCCAAGGACTGTACTTTCTGTATCCATGAATGGATGCCGTTTCTGACAAGAGACTTACCATTTATGTGTCCATGAAATGAGTGTTCTCTACCTGTAGTCAAGCCCCTTAAAAATGGACACGAAAGTTTATGTACAATTGTGTGTGTTATGCACTTTCCAAATACCTAGCCAGGAATGCTTCGGGAGACAAATAACCTAAGCGTTTTTGGCTACGTATTTCTTTGTAGT